>JAKONS010000289.1 GCA_022701845.1 Burkholderiaceae bacterium | reverse complement strand
CGTTGATGCTGCTGGTCGGCTCGCAGCGCTTTCGCATACAGGCGGTGCTGGGTATCGTCTCGACGTCGCTCGGATTGCTCCTGTCGGTGCTGCTACTGCTGCAGGTGAACCACGGCGGCGCCGACGGCAGCGTGGCCGTCTATCTGGCCGGCAACTGGAAGGCGCCGTTTGGCATCGTGTTGGCGGCCGACCGGCTGTCGGCCTTCATGCTGGTGCTGGCGCATGCGGTGGCGCTGGGCGGGCTGGTGTTCTCGACTGCCCGCTGGCAGCGGGTAGGGGTGCATTTCCATCCGTTGTTCCAGCTGCAGGTGATGGGACTGGCCGGTGCCTTTCTCACCGGCGACCTGTTCAACCTGTTCGTGTTCTTCGAGATCCTTCTGGCGGCGTCGTACGGACTGCTGCTGCACGGCTCCGGCGGCGCGCGGGTCCAGGCCGGCATGCACTACGTGGTGCTGAACCTGGCGGCCTCGTCGCTGTTCCTCGTCGGTGCCGCCCTGGTCTACGGCAGCACCGGAACCCTCAACATGGCCGACCTGGCCCAGCGCATTCCGCGGCTGTCGGCCGGCGACGCCAGCCTGGCGCGTGCAGGCGCGGCATTGCTGGCCGTCACCTTTCTCACCAAGGCCGCCGCCTGGCCGTTGAACTTCTGGCTGGTGCGCACCTACTCGGCCGCCACGCCGCCGTCGGCCGCGCTGTTCGCCGTGATGAGCAAGGTGGGCCTGTACACCCTGCTGCGTCTGGGCACCCTGTGCTACCCCGGTGCCGATGGCAATCTGGTGCTGCTCGGACTCGGCCTGGCCACCATCGCTTTCGGCATCGTGGGATTGCTGGCGTCGCAGCGGCTGGCCTATCTCGCCGGCTACGCATTGCTGGTGTCGTCGGGCACGGTGCTGTCGGCCATCGGCCTGGAGCGACCCGGCCTGACCGCCGCAGCCCTGTATTACCTGGCGAGCTCCACCCTCGCCGCCAGCGCCTTCCTGCTGCTGACCGACATGATCGAGCGGTGGCGCAACGACGGCGCGGTATTCGCGCCGCACCAGCAGGCGCGTGAAGCACCGTTCCTGGGGCGCGATCTGCAGCCGCTCCACGACATCGACCTCGACGAAGAACAGGAAACACCCACCGGCCGCGCGCTGCCGCTGACGACTGCCGCGCTGGGTCTGGGCTTCGCCCTGAGCGCGCTGGTGCTGGCCGGCCTGCCTCCCCTGTCGGGCTTCACCGCCAAGATGGCCATGCTGACCGAAGTTTTGAACCCGCTCGGGCTGGGCAAGGGCGTGACCGATGTCGCCGGTCTGGCGCAGTCGAATACCCCCGGTGCGGCAGGCTGGGCCTTTTTCGCCTTGCTGTTATGCAGCGGTTTCGCCTGCTTGATTGGCTTCAGCCGGGCTGGCATGCGCAACTTCTGGTCGGCACGAGACCGCGGTGTGCCCAAGCTGCGTGCGGTCGAATGTCTGCCGGTGGCCGTCCTGCTGGCGGGCTGCGTCGGGCTCACCGTTCTGGGCGGGCCGGTGCTCGACTATCTGGAGATGACCGCTGGCGCATTGCAGCGGCCACAGGTCTATATCGACGCCGTATTCGCCGCACGCGCGCAACCCACGCCATGAGCCGACCATGACACGCCTGTTTCCCGCCCCTCTGCTTTCCGTCGCCCTGGGCATGCTGTGGCTGGTGCTGTGGGACGAACATGGACTGGTGGTGTGGCTGGGCGCCGTCACCGCCGGCATCGCGATACCCATATTGACGTCGCGCCTGCGCCCTGCCCGCCCGCATGCGCGCAGACCCGTCGTCGCCTTGATGCTGCTGGCACGGGTGGCCCGGGACGCCACCGTCTCCTGCATGCAGGTAGCGTGGCTGATCCTGACGCGACGCGCGCAACATCTACCGTCCGGCTTTTTGCGGGTGCCGCTTCTCATCAAGGACAGCCACGCCCTGGCGACGCTTGCGGTTATCACCTCTGCCGTTCCGGGTACCGCCCTGGCCGAGCTGGCAGCCGATCGCAGTGCGTTGCTGTTGCATGTGTTCGATGCATCCGACAACGATCGGCTGCTCGCCCACATACGGCGTCACTATGAACAACCGCTGCGGGAGATCTTCGAGACATGAATCCGATTTTTGCCTGCGCCCTGTGGCTGGCGCCGGTACTGCTGCTGCTCGCGATGGCCTGCGCCTTGATCCGGCTAATGCTCGGGCCGATGGCCGAAGACCGCATCCTCGCCCTCGATGTGCTCTACATCGCTGCGGCATTGCTGGTGCTGGTGCTGGGCGTTCGTGCGGATGGCGGAGGCGCCTATTTCGAAGTGGCGTTGCTCATCGCCCTGCTGGGCTTCGCCTCGTCGAGTGCGATGGCGAAATTTGTGCTGCGTGGCGAGGTGGTGGAATGACCAATTCCGTGGCCGATATTCCTGGCTGGGTACAGGGCCTGTGCGGCGTCCTGATGCTGGTAGGAGCCGCTTTGGCGCTGCTGGGCGCCATCGGCATCGTCCGACTGCCGCTATTTTTTCAGCGTATACATGCAACTACGCTGGCATCCACTTTCGGCGCCTGGTCGATCGCATTCAGCGCAGCGCTGTATTTCTCTTTCGCGGAAGCGCGGCTCGCGCTGCACCCTTTGCTGGTGCCTGCACTTCTGGCATTGACTGTACCGGTAAGTACGTTTTTTTTGATGCGGGCAGCGGTTTTCAGACACCGGCTGGCGGGTACGCCGGGCGTTCCTGAGAACTTGTCGCCAGACGGCCCAGAGAAAAACGGTGACGACGAGCTAGATGGCAAAAAGGTCGTGCCGTAGTCGTACCGCTTTTGCGAAACGATCAGCGAGTTGCCCGCGGTGCAATCGAAGACGAGTCGACCGCTCTGCTCTGGCATTTGGCGGAGAAGCCTTTAATACATACCCCGGGTGGCCGACATTCACAGGCGCCGAGCACGCCGGGCGCCTGTATGCCGGCGTCATTGGTCACTCTTTGCTGCCGTATCCGCCGCCACCCGGGGTCTGCACTTCGAAGACATCCCCGGGCGCCATCGAAACCTGCGCGATATGCCCCAGCGTTTCGATGCTGCCATCCGCGCGCAGCACCCGGTTGCGCCCAGCAGCGCCATCCCCGCCACCGGCCATGCCGAAAGGGCCGCGCGTGCGGTTGTTCGACAGGATGCTGGCTGTCATCGGTTCCAGGAAACGCACGCGCCGCAGACCGCCGTCGCCGCCGTGCCAGCGACCCTGCCCACCCGAACCCGATCGAATGCCATACACATCGAGCCGCACCGGATAGCGGAATTCCAGCACTTCGGGATCGGTCATGCGCGAGTTGGTCATATGGGTCTGAACCACGTCGGTTCCGTCGAACCCCTTATCGCCGCCCAAACTGCCGGCACCGCTGCCCCCGGCGATCGTTTCGTAATACTGGTAGCGGTCGTTGCCGAAGGTGAAGTTGTTCATCGTGCACTGGCTTGCCGCATTCGTGCCCAGCGCGCCGTACAGAGCGTTCGTGATGCAGCTCGATGTTTCGACATTGCCGGCCACCACAGACGCGGGCGGCGCCGGATTCAGCATGCAACCCGGTGGCACGATCACCTCGATCGGCTTCAGACAGCCCGCATTGAGCGGAATATCGTCGTCCACCAGCGTGCGGAATACGTACAGCACAGCGGCCATGCACACCGCAGTCGGTGCATTGAAATTGTTGGTTTGCTGGGGCGAGGTACCGGTGAAATCCACTACCGCCGAGCGCGCTGCGGCATCCACCTTGACCGCCACCTGAATCTGCGCGCCGTTGTCGAGCGGCAGTGTGAAGCTGCCGTCTTTCAGCTGGGTGATCGCACGCCGCACCGCCTCCTCGGCGTTGTCCTGCACATGGTTCATATAGGCCTGCACGACATCGAGGCCGAACTGGTCTGCCATGCGGCGCAACTCCTGCACGCCCTTTTCGTTGGCGGCAATCTGCGCTTTCAAGTCGGCAACGTTCTGGGCAGGGTTCCGGCTGGGGTATTCGCCGCTTTGCAGCAGCGCTACCGTCTCGGTCTCGCGGAAACGGCCGGCGTCGACCAGCAGGAAGTTGCTGATCCTCACGCCCTCTTCTTCGATGCGGGTGGAAAACGGCGGCATCGAACCGGGTGTCGTACCACCGATGTCGGCCTGGTGCCCGCGCGAGCCCACATAGAACAAGGGCGGCACCGATCCGTCGGCCGGCACGCCCTCCATGTATACCGGCGTGATCACCGTCACGTCGGGCAGATGGGTGCCGCCATGGTAGGGATCGTTGAGCGCGTAGACATGGCCGGGCCGCATGCTGCCGACGTTGTCTCGAATCACCGTCTTGATGCTTTCCCCCATCGAGCCGAGGTGCACCGGCATATGCGGCGCATTGGCGATGAGATTGCCCTGCTGGTCGAACAAGGCGCAAGAGAAGTCGAGGCGCTCCTTGATGTTGACCGAATAAGCGGTGTTCTGCAGCTGCAACCCCATCTGCTCGGCGATGTTCATGAAGAGGTTGTTGAATACCTCGAGCAAAACCGGATCGGCGGTGGTGCCGGCCGCGTAGGTGACCTTGCGTGCCACCTTGCGTTCCAGCACCAGATGGTCGAGCGACGTGAGCGAGGCTTCCCAACCGGGCTCGATCACCGTCGTGGCGTTTTTCTCTGCAATGATGGCCGGACCGGCGACCACGTCTCCGCAACGCATGTCTTCCCGGACCACCAGTGCGGCAGAGTGCCAGGCGCCACCGGAATACAGGCGCACCGTCTCTCGACCGGGAACGTCACGGCGCGGATGCATCTGCAGGTGTGGCTCTGCCGGCGCATCGCCGCCTACCACCGCCTCGACCGAAACCGCCTCGACCACCAAGCCCTTGCCCTGCATCACGAAAGCGAAGCGCTGGCGGTAGGCTGCCTCGAAGCCGGCGCGGATTTCGGCAACCGCTACGGCTGCGTCGCTGCCATTACCCGAAAAAGACACCACCAGAGCCGAGTCGCTGCCCTCGTATCGCACATGCACCCGCCGACGCAGCGACACACTTCCGGCGCTGACTTCCTGCTGGGCAAGCTCCGCGTGTGCGGCCGCGGCCAGGGAATCGAGTCGCTCGATCACCTGCGGCACCGTTTTTTCAGCAAGGGGCTGTTCGACTGCCTGCTCGCGCATCACACTCTGGTCGGCCAAACCCATGCCGTAGGCACTCAACACGCCGGCGAAGGGATGCACGAAGACACGGGTCATGCCGAGCGCATCAGCTACCAAGCAGGCATGCTGACCACCGGCGCCGCCGAAGCACTGCAATGTGTAGCGGGTGACGTCATAGCCACGGGCCACCGATATCTTCTTGATGGCATTCGCCATCTGCTGCACCGCGATGTCGATGAAGCCTTCGGCCACTTCCTCGGCACTACGGCCGGTCTGCTCGGCGAGCTCGCCGAAGCGCATGCGCACGACCTCCGCGTCGAGCGCTTCGTCTGCGGCCGGCCCGAATACGCGCGGGAAGAAATGCGGCTGGATCTTGCCGAGCATGACGTTGGCATCCGTGACGGCGAGAGGCCCGCCACGACGGTAGCTGGCCGGACCGGGATTGGCACCCGCGCTTTGCGGACCGACCCGAAACCGGGCGCCGTCGAACTGCAGCAACGAGCCTCCACCCGCCGCGACGGTGTGGATGCTCATCATCGGCGCACGCATGCGAACGCCCGCTACCTGGGTTTCGAATTCACGCTCGAACTCACCCTTGAGACCACCGCGGAAATGGCTGACGTCTGTCGAGGTTCCCCCCATATCGAAACCGATCACGTCGTCGAATCCGGCGAGACCAGCGGTTCTCGCCATGCCCACGATACCGCCGGCAGGACCGGACAAGATCGCGTCCTTGCCCTGGAAACGACGAGCATCGGTAAGGCCTCCCGACGACTGCATGAAAAACAGCTTCACGCCCGGCATGTCGCCCGCGACCTGATCGACATAGCGCCGCAGGATGGGGCTGAGGTAGGCGTCGACGACGGTCGTATCGCCCCGGCTGACGAGCTTCATCATCGGGCTGACTTCGTGCGACGTGCTGATCTGCGTAAACCCGACCTCGGCCGCTATGCGCGCAGCAGCGCGTTCATGGGCGGTGTAGCGATAGCCATGCATGAACACGATGGCCACACTGCGCAGACCACTGCCGTAGGCCATGAGCATCTCGTTGCGCAAATCCACCTCTTTCAACGGGATCACGGTTTCGCCATGCGCACTCACGCGCTCTTCCGCCTCGATGACGCGGCTGTAGAGCAGTTCGGGCAGCACGATGCGCCTGTCGAAAAGCCGCGGGCGGTTCTGGTAGGCGATACGCAATGCGTCGCGATAGCCCCGGGTGGTCACTAGCAACGTCCGCTCGCCCTTGCGTTCCAGCAATGCATTGGTGGCGACGGTGGTGCCCATCTTCACGCATTCCACCAGCGCCGGCGTGACCGGATCGCCCGCTTTCAGGCCCAGCAAATGCCGAATGCCGGCAACGGCTGCATCGCGGTACTGCTCGGGGTTTTCGGAAAGCAGCTTGTGGGTGGTCAGGCTGCCGTCCGGGCGCCGCGCCACGACGTCGGTGAAGGTGCCCCCCCGGTCGATCCAGAACTGCCAGCGCGCAGGTGCGCTCGCAGGATGTGGTACGCCGGCATCGGCCGGAACGGAGGATGGGGCGGTATGTTGCACGTGGTCTTGCATGGAAAAGTTCGGGGCGGTGCGCCCGTTCGTATCTGGCGATGTTAGGAGACCCGGGCGAAAACGTCCGGGACGAATCGAAGAAAAAAAGAACCTGACTGATCTACGCAACCCGGTCCCTGCATCAGCCCCGCAGGTCGGTGACGAACATCTTGCCTGGGGAATGGGTGAGACACAGGGGCAGGCGACTGCGCTGGGCCACCCATTGGGGCGTGACGCCGCAGGCCCAAAACACCGGCACATCGTCCTCGCCGAGCTCGACCGGGTCGCCGTAATCCGGCCGTCCCAGGTCGGCTATGCCCAACGCCGCCGGATGACCGATGTGCAGCGGCGCGCCGTGCGCCAGTGGGAAAGCCGCCGTCACCTCGACCGCGCGTGACACGTCACGGCTGCGAATTGGCCGCATGCTTACCACCATCTCCCCTGCGAAACGACCTGCTGGCGCACAGGCCAGGTTGGTACGGTACATAGCCACATTGCGTTGTTGCTCGACATGTTTGAGCGCAATACCGGCTCGCGCCAGTGCATCCTCGAAAGAAAAGCTGCAGCCGATGACGAAAGTGACGAAATCGTCCCGCCACAAGCCGTCGATGTCGTCCACTTCTTCGGCAAGTTCGCCGTGGAGATAAACGCGGTAGCCCGGCACGTCGCGAGCGATGTCGGCCCCGGCGGCACATACCGGCACGCGCTGTCCGGGCTCCATCACTTCGATCAGCGGACATGCTTTCGGATTGCGCTGGCAGAACAGCAGGAAATCGAACGCCGTGTCTTTCGGCACGATCATCAGATTGGCATGCAGGTAGCCGGGGGCATGACCGGTGGTGGGTCCGCGCAGGCGGCCACTGCGGGCCTCCGCACGAAGGTCTTTAGGTAGCTGAATGGCGGATGTCATGGCACGTAGGGGTACGAGACGGTGATCTAAAAGAGGTCACAGACCGAGATAGGCCTTGCGGACGTTTTCATCGCGCAGGAGGCTGGGTCCATCGCCCTCCATGACGATCCGGCCGGTCTGGATCACATAGCCGTAATGCGAGATAGCCAGCGTCTTGTGCAGGTTCTGCTCCACCAGAAGAATCGAAACGCCGGTGGCGTTGACCTGCTGGATGACATCCATCACCTTGCTGACGAACTTGGGCGCGATACCCCAGGACGGCTCGTCGAGCATCAGCAGCCGTGGGCGCGCCATCAGCCCGCGGGCGATGGCCAGCATCTGCTGCTCGCCACCGCTCATGGTGCCGGCGAGCTGGGACGCGCGCTCGGCGAGGATCGGAAACTCGGTGAACATGCGATCCACATCGCCTGCGATCTCGTGCTTGTCGTTGCGGGTGAACGCGCCCAGTTCCAGGTTGCGCCGGACACTGAGCTTCGGAAACAAACGCCGGCCCTCCGGTACCAGCGACAGGCCAAGTGGGACCCTCCTGTGCGCGGGCAAACGATGGATCAGCTGGCCTTCGAAACGTATTTCGCCGGCCTCACAGTCGTTCAAACCCGCGACCGCTCGCAAGGTCGTCGACTTGCCGTTCCCGTTGCCGCCGACCAGCGCCACGATCTTGCCGGCCGGCACGCGAAGGCTCACGTTCGACAGCGCCAGCACGTCGCCGTACCGCACCCGCAATCCCTTGATCTCCAGCATGGAAGAGAAGCTGGATGGAGTTTCAGTGGAATTTATCGGCAGCATCATTCATCTCCCAGATAGGCTGCGATGACCACCGGATCCTGCGACACCGTGGCGGGCGTGCCATCAGCAATCTTGCGGCCGCGATCGAGCACGACGATCTTGTCGGCGATCGGCATGATGCCCTCGAGAACATGCTCGACGATCAGGGTGGCGATACCGAGCTTGCGGATGGACTGAACCACTTCCACCGCCTCACGCACTTCCGACGGATTGAGCCCTGCCATCACTTCGTCCATGAGCAAAATGCGCGGTTCGATGGCCAGCGCGCGCGCCACGGCCAGGCGCCGTTGTTCGCTGATGGTCATGGTGGATGCCGGTTTGTCGGCCAAGCCGTCGAGTTGCACGAAACGCAACCAGTGCATGGCGGTACTGCGTGCCTTGCCGGTCGAATGGTTCACCAGCAAGGCACCGGCCATCACGTTCTCGCAGGCGGTCATGCTCGTGAAGGTGCGGGCGACCTGGAAGGTGCGGCCTATGCCTGCCCGAGCGCTTTTCTCAGGCGTCATACCGGCCATTTCGCGCCCTTGCAGCAGAATGCTGCCGGCACTGGGAGCGAAGTACCCGGCGACGCAGTTGAAGAGTGTCGTCTTGCCTGCGCCGTTCGGCCCGATGAGACCCACCACCTGAGCCTCCCCTACATCGAAAGACACGTCTTCGTTCGCGGTGAGGCCACCGAATTTCTTGCTGACATTACGCAACTGAAGCAGGCTCATCGCGCACCTCCCCGGACGCGCGGCACGACTTCCGTGTCGACTGGATCACCGCGCAGCCGCCGATGCAGCCGCAAGGCTGCGGAACGGATGGAGCCCACGACGCCGCTTGGGTAGAAAACTGCGATCACGATGATCAATGTCGCGTACAGAATGATGTCTATACCGGTGCCCGTACCGCCGAGGTGAGCGCGGGTCAACTCTTCGATCAGGGTAAGCACGACTGCTCCAAGGACCGGCCCGCTGAGCGTGCCGACCCCACCCAGAATCGACACCAGGGCCATCTTGATCGAGAGCGAGGTCGACAGCACCGAGTTCGGATCGATCAGGAGTTCCTTCTGGGCGTAGAGGCTGCCGCCTAACGCAGTGAGGAACGCACTGATGGCCAGTGCCACCTGCTTGTAGCGGGCGATGTCGATGCCAATGCTGCGCGCCGCATCGGGTTCGTCCTTGATCGCGCGGAAGTAGAAACCGAGGTAGCTGCGTTCGATGGCGTAGTTGATTGCGAGCGTCAGTGCGAGCAGGCCGAGTGCGAGCCAGTAAAAAGGCAGCTTGGTCGTGAAATTCATCCATGCCCAGCCTTCACGGTCGAGCGGCAGTGATATGCCGGCCGCTGCGCCTGCGAAATCCCAGTTGGTGAAGAAGATCTGGACCAGTTCGGCGACTGCGATGGTGGCCATCGCGAAGTAATGCCCGCGCAGTCGGAAGCACGACCACCCGAACCCCACGCTCAACACGGCTGCCACCAGGCCACCGGCAATCATGCCGAACCAGGGACTGACTCCGAAATTGGTGAGCAGCAGCGTCGAGGTATAGGCCCCCAGGCCGAAGAACGCTGCGTGGCCCAGGGACACCTGACCGGCATACCCGCCGACGATGTTCCAGGAGACGCCGATCTGGGCGGCCATGAGCGCCAGGATGGCGAGGTTGAGCGATGCCGGGTTGGTCACCAGTAGCGGCAGCAGCAGTGCCACAGCTACGACCAGTGCACAGACCACCGGGCCGAAGGACTTCGGCAGGGAGGAAGAAGATTGGTTCGGTTTCATGCTTTACCCAGAAGTCCCTGGGGACGCCACATCAGTACACCCAGGAACAGCAGCAGCACGACTGCCATCTTGTATTCCGGGCCCACCAGCAGCCCGCCCATGACCTCGATCACGCCGATCAGGATGCCGGCCCAGAATGCACCGGTGATGCTTCCGAAGCCGCCCAGGTTGACAACGACGAAGGCGATCAGGATGAAGGAGGCTCCGACGTCGGGAGAGATCGGAATGAAGGTCGACAGCAGTGCGCCGGCTATGCCTGCGCAGGCCGCTGCGATGCCCCAGGCCAGCGCGAACATGCGATGGGAGTCGATGCCCATCAGCTGTGCGGCCTCCTTGTCGGCCGCGGTGGCTTCCAGCGCAGCACCCAGCTTCGTGCGGGTGAGAAAGAAGTAGATAAGTCCGGTCACGACGACGGCACCAATGCCGGCGACCATCTGCGGCTTGCCCAGCTGGATCGCACCCAGGCTGAGGCTGCCCGACACCATCGACGGCTCGGTCATGCGGAAGTCGGGCTTCCACAGGTACTGGGCTACCCCGCGCAACAGAATCATCAGCCCGAAGGTGGTGAAGATCTGGGAAACCATCGGCGCGTTGACGATTCGTTTTATCAACACCCGGTACAGCACGATGCCGAAACCGAAAAGCATGAGTGCCGTCAACGGCAGCGTCAGCATGGGGTCGAGGTGGTAGAGCGACATACCCCAGAAGCAGGAGTACATGCCGAGCATCAGGAACTCGCCATGGGCGAAGTTCACGATGTCCATCACGCCAAAAATCATGGTCAGCCCGATGGCAACCAGAGCGTAGATCAGTCCGATCAGCACGCCGGAGGCCAGCGTTTGCAGGAGTAGCTCGAATGTCATGGTGGAGCGCGTCGTGACTATCGGCCGCTTACTTGCGCTGATTCCACTTGGGCATCGGCCAGGTCACCTCGGTGGTGGCGAGGTCGAAGGGCCAGACCGTGCGGTACTGGCCACCGACGATCTGCACCAGAATGCCGCGCCCGAGTACGTTCTGGCCGCTCTCGTCGAACTTCACACCCTTCCACGGCATGATGAGTTTGCCGGCCGGAATGTCGGTTTCGGTGAGCGCCTTGCGGACGGCTTCCGGTTCGGCGGAACCGGCCCGGTTGATCGCATCGGCCAACACCATCAGGCCGGTGAAGGTCCGCGCCGAGTTGCCGGTGAAATCGATCTTGTAGCGCTGATGGAAAAGCTCGTTGACCTGACGAATGAGCGGATTCTTCTGGGCCAGATCGAGCGCCCACACCTCGCGGGAGATGATGTAGTCGGCATCCTTCCCGAGCGTCTTGATGAACTCGGTATCGGAAAAGCCGGCGTCGTTCGCCAGAATCATGTCGGGCGAGAAGCCGAGTTCCTTGTACGTCTTCATCGACAACAGTGCGTCACCCAGATAGGACGACTGCATCACCACCTGCGGGGCCGCCGCCTTGAGCGTTTGCACCTCGGACGTGAGTTGCGCGCTCTTGGCGGGGTAGACGATCTGGCGGGCCATGGCATAGCCGTTCTCGGGCACCATCTTGGCCTGCAACTTGGTCGTCTCGTTACCCCACAGCGTGTTCTCGTTGAAGGTGGCGATCGACTTCACCGCGATGCCCTTGCGCGCCTTCAGATCGGTCAGAAATTCGAACTGATTACGGACGAACAGCTCGTCGTGCGGCGTCGTGCGGAAGAACCATTTGAACTTGCGTTGCGTCAGCGACGCCGACGAAGATTCCGGGTTGAGGAACGGCACCTTGTACCGCTCGGCGACGAGACTGGCCGTCGCCGTCACGTTGCTGAAATAGGCGCCCAGCACCGCGGACACCTTTTCTTGTGTGATCAATCGCTCGGCTTCGGTGGCGCCGACCTGTGGGTTGCCCTGGTGGTCGGCGAATACCAGCTTGATCTTGGCGCCTTTGAGCCCCGGCAGACCGCCGCCCGAGGAGAAGGGCAGATCGGAAACGCCTTTCGCGCCGTTGTTGATGATGTCCGCTGCCATTTCCAGTGCGCTGCGCATCTCCGCTCCGGACGATGCCGCCGCGCCGGTCAGCGGATAGATGACGCCGATGCGGACTTCCTGCTGGGCGTGTGCTGCGGCTCCACCGAGGGTGGCGGCCACCACGAATGCAGCCCGCACGACAGGGTTTTTGACGAGAATTTTCATGATGACGCAGCAGCTTCGTTGAGTGGAGCGAGAGTGCAAAAAGAGAGGGTGGAGTGATTGTTTGTATGCACTCACACAGCCGCAAACAAAAAATATTCCGTTTAGTTCATCGATTTTTTCGATGTGAAGACCGAACGACGGTCGTACGAGGAGAACCTCGTTGGCGGCATCGGGCGTGGGCTTGCGCGACCACAAAAATGCAAGGGAAAACGATAGGTCGCAGAAGCCACGATCAGGCGCTGCCGCCGGTGCCCTGGTTCGTTGCGGCATGCCGGCGCAACACTCCGGCAGCGTTCTCCTGCTGTTCGATGAAGGCGAACACCGCCTGGGAAACGTTTTCGATGACGCTCGACGTGGGGTCGGCACGAACGCTGGCATAGACCGGCAACGGCATCAGCGGCGGATCGAGGTGCAGTAGCCGCAGGTTCCTGTTCGCCTGCAATTTGGTCGCGGCCGCGCGCGGCAAGGTGGCGATGCCGAAACCTCCCGCCGCGAGCTCGGTCATGGCCGAGATCGACGACATGGTGTGCACCCGCCGCGGCTCCAGACCTGCCTGACGGAACAGATCGAGCAGCGCCACATGGGGCTGCGAGCCGCGCTGGAAAGTGAGGAGATCCAGCGCGACGATGTCAGCCGGGCTGTAGGCCGGCTTGCGGTACATGTCCGCGTTCCCGACGAACACCATCTCCATCGGCGGCAAGGCGCGGGTCCGCAGGTCGGCACCCGCGGCCGGTTGCGCAGCGAAGATCAGGTCCAGGGTGCCACGCTGCGCCTGGTCGAGCAGGACCGGCGTGGTCTCGACGTTCAGCTGGAATTCCAGCCCCTCGTACTCGGTGCGCAGGCGCTCGACCATGGGAATCAGCCAGGAGTGCAGCACCGACTCGATCGCGCCGAGCCTGAGCGACAGCGTCCGGCCCTGCACCGCGCCCATCTCGTCCCTGATCTCGCGTTGCATTTCCAGGAGCCGCTGCGCATAGGTGGCGAAGCGCATGCCGGCGACCGTGAGCCGGAACTGCCGGTCGCGCCGGTCGAGCAGCAGCACACCGAGCTCTTCCTCGAGCGTGGCGATGCGGCTGGACATCGCCGACTGGGTAAGGCAAAGCTTCTCCGCAGCGCGGGTGATGCTTTTCAGGGTCACGACCCAGTAGAAGGCCTCGACGAAACGCAGGTTCATACCCTCACCTGCCGTGGTAGGGGACGGCTCTTGGCGTTGCACCCATCAAAACATCGCCTCGTCCAGCTGCTCGCGATGCGGCATGCGGCGGGCGATCAGCACATCGCGTTGACGGGGCGCGCTGACCAGCTTGCGCGATACCAGTTGCGCGATCACCGTCGGACCCTTGGCGGATACGTTCTGGTTCATCTCGAGCACCCACATCGAACGCGGGTCCCAGCTCAGCGGATCATTCAGCACCCGGCCGACCTCGCCTTCGAGCCGCTCGATCTCGCGGCCGATGCGTTCGTCGCCGACGCGACCGGGGTCCGCGACCGCCGCGGCGCGCGCACGGAAGTAATCGATCTTCAGCGCGGCCATCGGCGTCAGGCGACGCCGCTCGCCATAGGTGACGTTGCCGCGTGTCTCCTCGGCCTGCAGGCGGGTCAGGAAGACATCGAGATCGCGCCGCGCGGCGTCGTCGCCACCCATCGCGGCCAGCCATTCGTCGCGCTGCGAATCGATGTAGCGGGCGAAACTGGCGGCGCTGCCGGTCTCGGTATCCATCACCGAATAGTCGGCGTCGACCCGGCCCTGGTCGGTCACGATGCGCATGGTCACCCCGCTGGTGTTGCGCAGGAAGGAGACGCTCTTCGAGCCCAGTCCTGCCGACGGCATGGCGAGCGACTGCGTGGCGCCCGGATGACCTGCGTTGTCGTGCAGCGTGCCGCCGGTGATGCCCGGTGCCGCGCCGGTCAGTCCGCCGGAAGCGGTCCCCCCACGTGAGGCGTTGTTGGCGGCCAAGGCGGTGACGCGATTGGCGCCGGCATCGCGCTGGCGCAGGCGGTTCTGGTAGGTCATGCTGCCGCCGAGCGCCGCGTTCGGGCCGACCTGCACCCCGCCGATCACACCGACCCGTGCGCCGACCGACAACGCGGCCGAGCCGCCCGCCGATGTCTGCCGCGAGCGCATGTCGTCGATGCTGAGGTTCGGGTTC
>JAKONS010000271.1 GCA_022701845.1 Burkholderiaceae bacterium | reverse complement strand
GGTCTCGGCGCGGGCCACGGTGCGCGCGCCCTCGATCTCGACGGACGCGATGGCGCGCACCTTGCCACGGCCGACCAGCGGCTCCAGCAGGTCCAGCACCGACTTCTGCAGCGCGTGTTCCTGCGCCGCGCGCAACTCGCCGATCCGCCCGGCGGCGGCGCCGAGCCCGCCGTCGGCGGCCAGCACGATGCCGCTCGGGTCCACCACCGAGACATCTTCCTGCTTCAGCCGTGGCACCGCGCCCGCCACCAAGAGGCGGATGGCCTGTGCCTGCCCGGCGCCGAGCCGCTGGCCCAGCGCGGTGGTGACGGTGACGGAGGCGGTGGGCGGCGGCGCGTCGCGCGAGAAGCTTTCGCGCTCGGGCAGCACGATATGCACACGCGCGGTGCGCACGCCCTGCATGGTGATGATGGTGCGCGCCAGCTCCCCTTCCAGCGCGCGCACCCGCTGGATGCGCTGCATAAAGGAAGTCATCTGCATGGGGTTGGCCTGGTCCAGCAGCTCGTAGCCGGCGCCGGCCTGGCGGGGCAGGCCCTCGCTGGCCATCTGCATGCGCAGCCGCGCCACCTGCTCGGACGGCACCATGACGCTGCCGTCGCCGCGCGCTTCCACCGGCACCTTCATCTCTTCCAGCCGGGCGACGATGCGCCCTGCCTCGGACGGGTCGAGCCCGGCATAAAGCAGGCCGTTGGCGGACTGCGGCGCGCGCGCCACCAGCACCACGGCCAGGATGGCGGCGGCGGCGACCACGCCCATGGCGCCGAGCTTGGCCGGCCCAAGCCGGGCAAGGGCGGGACCCATGGCGCCGAGGTCGAAGCCGGGTCGGAGCGTGCTGGCTTGCTGCATCGATACTATCGTCCCGTTCTGGCCGTCCATCTTTCGCATTCCTGCCCGCCGTCCTGGCGGGGCCGATCTGTCTTCGGCGCCAAGCGTTTTTGGCATGGAATGCGAAAGCGCGTCGGGTTATACCGGTGACCGCACCACTTGTCGCGCGAAAAATCGCTTTTGCCGGGAGATCCCCGCTATGTCGGCCACCACAGAGACTTCTGCGAAAAAATCCAGAAAGAAGGGAGGCAAGGCCCTGGTACTGGGGCTCGCAGCCATGCTGCTGCTCGGCGGCGGCGGCGCTGCCGCCTTCTTCCTGGTGCCAGGCGTGTCGGACGCCATGCGAAAAATTATGCCGGGAGGCACCGGTGAATCGGCGGCCGCCGAGCCCGCCCCCGTGGCGCAGGGCAAGCCGGTTTTCGTCGAGATGCCGGAGATGACGGTGACGCTGCCCAATGCCGGCCGCCCCCGGCAGCTGCGGCTGAAGCTGGCGGTGGAGGTCGTCGCCGACCCCAACCAGCCGCCGCCCGATATCGGCAGCCCGCGCGTCTACGACAGCTTGGTGCTGTACCTGCGCACCCTGCGCGACGGCGAGCTGGAAGGCGCGCTGGCGATGGACCGGCTGCGCGGCGACCTGCTGCGCCGGCTCGACCTGCTGCTCGGCGAGGGCCGGGTACGGGACGTGCTGGTCACCGGCTTCGTGGTGGCCTGAGCACCATGAGCGGAACCGAACCCACGCCGCCGGACGCCCCGCCGCCGGTGGATGACATGATGGCCGACTGGGGCGCCGCCGGCGTCGCCATGGGCCAGAACGACATCGACGACCTGTTCGGCGGCGGCGAATCGGCCGAGCCAGAGGCGCCGAAGAACGGGCTGGAGGCGCTGGTCGGCGGCGCGGTGCGCTACGAGAAGCTGCCGATGCTCGACATCGTGGTGGACAGGCTCGCCCGCCTGCTCACCACCAGCATCCGCAAGTTCACCGCCGACAACGCGGATGCGGTGATCGACCGCATGCGTCCCGTTCGCGTGGGCGCCTTCCTCGACACCATCACCCTGCCCGCGATGATCGGCATCATCCGTATCGAGGAATGGGACGGCTATTGCCTGGCCGCGCTCGATTCGCAGCTGATCGGCTCGATCGTCGACATCCTGCTCGGCGGCCGGCGCAATGCCGTGCAGCCGATCGAGGGCCGCCCCTATACGCCGATCGAGCGCGCCTTCGTGGAGAAGTTCGTGGGCCTGCTGACGCAGGACATGAGCCGCGCCTTCGAGGCGGTCTCCCCCGCCACCTTCCGGCTGGAGCGCTTCGAGATCACGCCCGGCTACGCGCTGATCACCAAGCCCACCGCCGCCGCGCTGACCTTCCGTGCCGAGATCACGATGGAGGGGCGCGGCGGGCATATCGACTTCCTGCTGCCTTATGCCTCGATCGAGCCGGTGCGCGACCTGCTGAGCCAGGAGGTGCTGGGCAAGAAGACCGGCGGCGACACCATCTGGCGCTCCCACCTGGCCGAGGAGCTGCCGCGCGCCAGCGCCGACCTGACCGCGGTGAT
Organism: Burkholderiaceae bacterium; assembly: GCA_022701845.1. The sequence goes on along the minus strand of JAKONS010000271.1, from coordinate 485 downwards.
CGAGAGCCGCGTGATGTCCTTCTCCGAGGTCGCGCGCTGGCAGCCCGGCACGGTGGTGGAGCTGGACCGCCGGCAGGAGGAGCCGCTCGACGTCTTCTGCCAGGGGCTGCTGGTCTGCCGCGCCCGCATGGCGGCGAAGGACGACCGCGTGGTGCTGCGCGTCGAGGAGTGCGTGATCGAGAAAGACTGGCCCGGCGACGTCCCGGCCATCACCGAGCACTGAGGAGAACCCTGCTGTGAACACCACGCAAATTCTGGATGCCACGGCGCTGGCGGTGCTCGCCGCGCAGTCCGGCTGGATCGCGATGCTTTATCGCCGCATGGGCCGGCTGCGCACCGCGCTCGACTCCGCCGGCGATGTCATCGCGCAGCTCGACGCCGCCTCCAGGCGGCTCGACGCCTCGGCCGGCGGCATCGCGCAGAAGGTGCGCGACGGCATCGGCGAGGTGGACGGCAAGATCACCGCCTGCCGCCGCGTCGCGCAG
>JAKONS010000242.1 GCA_022701845.1 Burkholderiaceae bacterium | reverse complement strand
ACGTCTACCCGGCCTATCCGGCGTATTCCCGCAATGGCGGCCTGGTGGCGCTGGGCGCCGAGCGCCAGGGCTACGGCTACAGCGTCGGGGTGAACCGCCAGGCCACCAGCCGCGGCTTCACCCAGATTGGCCAGCAGCCCGACCAGCCGGCGGTGCGGCGCAACCTGCAGGCCTACGCCAGCATGGCGCTCGGCCGCGGCTCGCTGGCGATGTCGTACCTGGTGCAGACGCCGCGCGACCGCGATCCGATCTCGCTGGTCAGCCTGGGCTACAGCATGAGCCTGGGCAGCTACGGCTTCATCGGCGTGTCGCTGCTGCGCAGCGGCGGGCCGCAGGGCCGCACCACTGCCTACCTGACCTTCTCCCGCTCGCTCGACAACCGCACCACCCTCAGCGGCGGCGCCACCCTGCAGCCCGGCGGCCCGCAGGAACAGGTGCAGGTGCAGCGCAACCTGCCGCCGGGCGACGGCACCGGCTACCGGCTGCGCGCGCTGAACGACGACCGCGACCGCGACCGCGGTACGGGGCAGCGGCGCATCGACGCGGCCGGCATCGTCCAGCATGCCGCCGGCACCGCCGGGCTCGAGGCCAGCATCGGCCGCGACGACACCGCCCTGCGCGCCACCGCCACCGGCGGGCTGGTCTGGCTCGACGGCGGGCTCTATCCCAGCCGCCGCGTCGAAAGCAGCTTCGCGGTGGTGCAGGTGCCGGGCCAGGCCAACGTGGGTGTCTATGCCGACAACCAGCTGGTGGCCCGCACCGCGGCCGACGGCAGTGCGCTGGTGCCGCGGCTGCGGCCCTACCAGGCCAACCCGGTGCGCATCGAGCAGGCCGACCTGCCGCTGGACGCGCAGGTGGACCAACTGCAGCTGGACGCGGTGCCGGCCTACCGCAGCGGCATCGTGCTGCGCTTCCCGGTGCGCCAAGCGCGCGGCTTCACCCTGCGCGCGCTGCAGGCCGACGGCAGGCCGGTGCCGGCGGGTGCGGTGGCGCGGGTGGCGGGCCAGGGGGCGGCGTTCCCGCTCGGCCTCGACGGGCATCTGTATGTGGAGGGCTCACTGTCGGCGGCGCGCATCGTGTTCCGCTGGACCGAGGGCGCCGCGCAGCAGGGCTGCACCGTGCAATTGACGGCAGCGGACGCCGAGCGCGCCGGCGCCGATGCGATTCCGGACCTGGGAGAGCAGCCATGCCGCTGACGACAGGAAAACGACCATGGCGCCGGTTCGGCATCGCCGCTCTTATCGGCATGGCCGGCCTGACGATCGCCTCGGCGACGCAGGCCGCCACCTGCAACACCTCGACCTCGGAGCTGGTGTTCGGCATCTACGACACCTTCTCGACCCTGCCGACCGACAGCGCCACTGACATCGCGGTGCAGTGCGATGCCGAAGCCACCTACGTCGTGTCGTTGAGCGCCGGATTCGGCAGCAGCGGCGAACGCCGCATGCAGGGCAGCACCGGCGGCGCCCTGCTCTATGGCCTGTATACCGACCCGGCACGCCTGACGGCCTGGGGCGATGGAACGGAAGGAACCGTCACGGGGAGCGGTTCGGTGGCCAGCACCCCGGGAGCGGTAACGCGGCACACCGTCTATGGCCGCATCCCGGCACGGCAGAACGTCCGGGTGGGCAGCTACCGCGACGGCGTGACCATCACGGTGAGCTACTGAGCCGGCACCCGCCCTGAGCGCCGGCTCGACTCGCGACCGGATCAGTTGCCGGGGATCAGCACATGGTCGATGACGTGGATCACGCCGTTCGACTGGTACACGTTGGCGGTGGTGACCATCGCCGCGTTGCCCTGCGCATCCAGCAGCTCGATGTTCGAGCCGACCATGCGGGCGCGCAGCGGCACGCCGGCGACGGTGGTCAGGGTGGCGGTGCCGCCGCCGGCACGGATGGCCTGGCCCAGCGCTGCGGAGTCCATGCGGCCGGGAACCACGTGGTACGTCAGCACCTTGGTCAGCATCGGCTTGCCGGGAGGCGACATCAGGGTGCTCACCGTCGACTGCGGCAGCAGGCCGAAAGCGGCGTTGGTGGGAGCGAACACGGTGAACGGACCCGGGCCCTTCAGCGTGTCGACCAGACCGGCCTGCTTCACCGCGGCGACCAGGGTGGTGTGGTCACGCGAGTTGACGGCGTTGTCGATGATGTCGCGGGTGGGCAGCATCGGCGCGCCGCCGACCATCACCGAGGCGGTCGGCATCGCATTGCCCGACATGCCCATCGAGGAGGACGAACCGGACATGCCGGAGTTGCCCGACATGCCACCGGCACAGGCGGACAGGAGCGCGGCGACACCGGCGGCGAGGATCAGTTTTTTCATGGGAAGTCTCCAAAAGGCAGGGTGAGGAAAATCGAAAGCGCTGGCTGGTCGCCACCGCTCCCTCTGCTTTACGCAACGGCAAAAGCTTTGGTTTGTAGGACAGGAGCGCAAGCGGCGATGCGCCTGCGATGTCGTCCAACCCAGCGCTGGACGGTAGGTGGCCGGCCCTGACGAACGGGCAGGACACCGGCACGGCGTGTTGTAGGAGCCCCACGCCGGCGCGTGCCCATCGGCGCGTCGCGCTTCAGCCGGCGCCGTACTGCGCCAGCGCCAGCCGGCGCAGCAGGTCGGCCGCGAAGCGCGCCGGCCGCGTCGCCGGCCGGGCCTTCGGAATGCCCAGCACCACCCGGTTGCGCATCGCCGGCGCGACGATGGCCGCATGGTGCAGCGGCCGGTCGTAGCTCCACATGCGCACCGCGCTGGCGGGCAGCACCGTGTGGGCCACGCCGCGCGCCACCAGCGACAGCACCGTCTGCGCCGAATCGACCTCGGCCACGATGTCGAGCGACAGGCCGCGCGGCCGGGTATAGGTTTCGAGCAGCTGGCGCAGCGCGTTCGGCCCGCTCGGCATCACCAGCGGCAGCGCCGCCACCTCGGCCAGCTTCACCCGGCGCGGCAGCGGCTGCGGGCCGAACAGCATCAGCGCCTCGCGCGCCAGGGTCTCCTGGTGCAGCTGCGCCGAGGGCGGCGGGTCGAACAGGATCGCCATGTCGAGCGTGCCGGCCACCAGCCATTCGCGCAGCCGGGCGCTGAGCGATTCGACGATGGTCACCGTGGCATCCGGGTAGTGGCCGCGAAAGCCTTCCACCAGGTCGGCGGTGAGCACCTGCGCCACCCGCGGCGGCAGGCCGATGGTGACCTGCCCGCGCGGGCTGGCCTGGCGCTCGCGCATGTCGGCGCGCGCCAGCTCGGCCAGCTCGAAGATGCCGCGCGCAAGGGCCAGCAGCGCCAGCCCGGCCTCGTTGGCCGCCGCGCCCCGGCCGTTGCGCACCAGCAGGCGCTGGCCGACCTCCTCCTCCAGCAGCAGCACCTGCCGGCTGAGCGCCGGCTGCGACAGGTGCAGCGCGGCCGCGGCGCGGCTGAAACTGCCGCTCTCGACCACCGCCACGAAGTAGCGCAGGCGGGTCAGGTCCATGGTTTTCCCTCGATTCGTCTTCCGGCGGATATTGGTTTTAAGAATACCTTCTATCCGACGAACCGATCGCAGCCGGTGGTCGGCCGCCGGACAATCCCGGCCATGCCCGACATCCTCACCTACGACCCCGAACCCCGCGCGCCGGCGTTCACCGTGCCGCCGAAGAGCTGCGACACCCATGTGCACGTGTTCGGCCCGCGCGACCGCTTCCCCTATGCCGACGGCCGCAGCTTCACCCCGGTCGACGCGCCCAGGGAAAGCCTGTTCGCGCTGCACCGCACCCTGGGCATCGAGCGCTGCGTGATCGTGCAGTCGGCGGTGCACGGCTTCGACAACCGGGTGGTCGAGGACGCGATCGCCGCGGGCGAAGGCCGCTACCTGGGCGTGGCGCTGGTGCGCCACGACGTGCCCGACGCCGAGCTGGCGCGGCTGGCCGGCGCCGGCATGCGCGGCGTGCGCTTCAACTTCATGGCGCACCTGCCCGGCACGCCGCTGGACGACGTCGTCGCGCTGACCCGCCGGCTGGCGCCGCTCGGCATGCACCTGCAGGTGCATTTCGAGAGCAAGCTGGTGCACACCGTGGGCGCCGCCTTGGCGCGGAGCGCGGTGCCGGTGGTGATCGACCATATCGGCCGGGTCGATGCCGCCCTGGGCGCCGACCATGCCGACTTCGCCGCCCTGCGCCGGCTGCTGGCGAACCCGCTGTTCCGGGTGAAGGTGAGCGGCGTCGACCGCATCGCCACCGCCGCCACCTATCCGCAGGGCGTGGCGCTGGCCCGGCTGCTGGTGGAGGAGTTCGGCGACCGCTGCCTGTGGGGCAGCGACTGGCCGCATCCCAACCACACCCATGTGCCGGACGACGCCGGGCTGGTGGAGCTGCTGCCGGAGATCGCGCCGACCGCGGCATTGCGCGAGCTGCTGCTGGTGCGCAATCCGGCGGCGTTCTACCGCTTCGACGACTGAGCGCGCCGCGGCGCGGCGGGCTTGTCCGCCGCGTTCCACCGACGTCCCTGCACTTCCCGCATTCCGCCGCTTTCCCCCGCTTTCCCCAATAACCATCAGGAGACATCCATGCAGTTTTCGTTCCCCGCCGCTCGCGTCCCCGGCCGCCGCGCCTTCGTCGGCCTGGTCGCCGCCGCCTGCCTGGCCGCCGCCTCGCCGATCACCTTCGCCCAGACCAAGGTGACCCGCCTGGTAGTGGCCTTCCCGCCCGGCGGCCCGGTCGACTTCGTCGCCCGCACCCTGGCCGAGCAGATGGGCAAGGAGCTCGGCCAGCAGGTGATCATCGAGAACCGCGCCGGTGCCAACGGCGCCATCGCCGCCGAATACGTCTCGCACGCGCCACCCGACGGCACCACCCTGTGGCTGACCAGCGTCGGCGCGGTCGCCATCAACCCGGCCCTCTACGACAAGCTGGCCTACGACGTGCAGAAGGACCTGCAGCCGGTCGGCCTGGCGGTGCGCAACGTCGAAGTGCTGGTGGTGCCGGCCAACGCGCCCTACAACACCGGCGCCGAATTCATCGCCGCCGCACGCAAGTCGGGCCAGCCGCTCACCCTGGCGTCGTCGGGCACCGGCAGCGTGCCGCACCTGGCGATGGAACTGCTGTCCGACGCCTCGAAGACCGACCTGCTGCATGTGCCTTACAAGGGCGCGGCGCCGGCCATCACCGATGTCATCGCCGGCCATGTCAACGGCTTCTTCGGCGACATCCCCGGCCTGCTGCCCTTCATCAAGACCGGCAAGCTCAAGCCGATCGGCATCGCCGCCAGCCGCCGCAACCCGCTGCTGCCCGAGGTGAAGACCTTCACCGAGATGGGCATTCCGGGTGTCGATTCCGACAACTGGTACGCGGTGTTCGCCGGCCGTGCGGTGCCCGCCGCCGACATCGAGAAGGTGAGCGCCGCGCTGCGCAAGGCGCTGGGCGACGAGACGGTGCGCAGCCGCCTGGCGGCCTCGGGCGCCGAGCCCGCGCCGTCGACCGCGGCCGAGCTGGCCGCGCTGCTCAAGCAGGACACCGACAAGTGGACCCGGGTGGTCCGCGCCAAGAAGATCAAGCCCGACTGACGCCACCCGACGACCGCCGAAGGACACCACCATGCGCATAGACCCCGTCACCCCCGGCACCCGCCCGGAACTCGCCGCCCTGGAGGGCCAAATCCAGGGCGCCCGTGGCCGCATCTCGCTGCTCTACCAGGTGCTGCTGAACAGCCCGCCGATCGCCCAGGGCTGGGAGCAGATGCTGTCGGCGGTGCGCAACCACAACAGCCTGTCGGCCGGCCTGCGCGAGATGATCATCCTGCGGGTGGCGGTGATCAACCGCGCGCCCTACGAGTTCGATGCCCATGTGCCGCACGCGCTGGCCGGCGGCGTGCCGCAGGCCACCATCGACGCACTGCGCGACCCCACCCTGCCCGCCGGCGCACTGCTGACCGACGCCGAGCGCGCCGCGCTGGAATATGCGGACACCATGACCCGCGACATCGAGGTGCCCGACGCGCTGTTCGCCCGGGTGTCCGCGCATTTCCAGGGCCAGGCGCTGATCGACCTGACCGCCACCGCGGCCGCCTACAACATGGTGTCGCGCTTCCTGGTAGCGCTGCACATCGGCCACTGACCGGCCCGTCCGCCCCGCTCTTCCCGCCCAAGCCTCCGAT
>JAKONS010000236.1 GCA_022701845.1 Burkholderiaceae bacterium | reverse complement strand
CGCCGAGACGTCCGGCACCGGGCCGTCGGCCGGCCGGGCGCCCTGCGGCAGCAGCGGCAGCCACACGGTGAACACCGAACCCTGGTCGATGCCGGCGGATTCCACCGCCACCCGGCCGCCCTGCGCCTGCGCCAGGTCCTGCACCAGCGCCAGGCCGATGCCCAGGCCGCGGTGGAACGGCCGGCCCGGATCGTCCGCCTGGCTGAACAGCCCGAACACCTGCGGCAGGTAGTCGGCGTCGATGCCGCGGCCGGTGTCGCGCACCCGCAGCCGCATCTCGGTGCCCTCCCGCGCCAGCTCCACCGTCACCGTGCCGCCGTCGGGGGTGAACTTGATCGCGTTGCCGAGCAGGTTCCACAGGATCTGCTCGGTGCGCACCCGGTCGCACTGCAGCACCAGGTCGTCGGGTTCGTCGCAGAACCAGTGCAGGGCGATGCCGCGCGCGTCGGCATCGACGCGCGCGGCGCCGACGATCGCCTGCAGCGCGGTGGAGACCGCCACCGGCTCCGGCTGCAGCGCCAGCTTGCCGGTGCGCGCGCGCGACAGGTCGAGCAGGTCGTCGATGATCTTGGTCTGGCTGCGCACCGCGCCGCGGATGCTGTCGGCCGCACGCCGCAGCGCCGGCAGCTGCTGCAGCTCCGGCAGCCGCGCCAGCAGCTCGGCATGCACCTGGATCAGGTTGAGCGGATGCTTCAGCTCGTGCGACATCACCGCCAGGAACCGGTCCTTGAGGTCGTTGGCGTTGCGCGCCGCCGAACTCGCCGCGCGCTCCTTGCGCAGCAGCGCGTCGCGGGCGGCGTCGTGGCGCTTGTGGCCGGTGGCGTCGCGGGCGATCTTCACGAAGCCGCCGGCCGCGCCCTCGCCCAGCGGCGTCATCACCCCGCTGCAGTAGAAAACCGTGCCGTCCTTGCGCAGGTGCCAGCGCTCGTCCTCGGCCCGGCCGGACTGCAGCGCCAGCCGCAGCTCGGCTTCCGGCGCCTGCGCCGCGCGGTCCTCGGGGGTGAACAGCATGCGCACATGCTGGCCCACCACCTCGGCCGATTCCCAGCCGAAGACCCGGTGCGCGCCTTCGTTCCAGGTGTTGACCACGCCCTGCGGATCCATCGTCACGATGGCGTAGTCCTGGGTGGTCAGCGCCGCGACCCGCAGCCGCTCCTGGCCGTCGAGCAGCTCCTGCCGCGCGCGCCGCAGCTCGGTCACGTCGACGAAGGTGAGCACCGCCCCGGCGATGCGGTCGTCGAGCGTGCGGTAGGGCCGGATGCGCGCCAGGTAGTGCAGGCCGTCGATGCCCTCCACCGGCCGCTCCACCATGCGCAGATGGTCGAACACCTGCGCCACGTCGTCGGCCAGCTCCGGATAGCGCAGGCGGCTGGTGATGTCGAGCAGCGGCCGCTCGACATCGGTGGCGATCACGTTGAACACGGTCGCGGCCTGCGGGGTGAAACGCTTGATGCGCAACTCGCGGTCGATGAACACGGTGGCGATGTCCGAGGCCAGAATGAAGTTCTGCAGGTCGTCGTTGGCCTTGCCGGTTTCCTCCACCTTGGTCTTGAGCTCGGCATTGACGGTGAACAGCTCCTCGTTCATCGACTGCAGCTCTTCCTTGCTGGTCTCCAGCTCCTCGGTGGCCGAGCGCAGTTCCTCGTTGATCGCCTGCAGCTCCTCGTTGCTGGCCTTCAGTTCCTCGGTCGAGATGTCGGCATGCTCGACCGTGTTGCGCAGGTGTTCCTTGAGCTGCTCCATCTCGCGCTCATAGCGCGCCAGCAGCTGCCGCTCGGCCGGATCGGTCGGCAGCGGCGGGCCCTGGATCGAGTGGCCGGTCTCCTCGAAGATCACCAGCACATGCGGCCGCGCGGCATCGGCGCGCGGCACCGGGCAGACCGACAGCCGCACCAGGCTCTGCTGGCCGCCGTGCTCGAACGACACGCCGCGGGTGTCCACCCGCAGGCCGGTCTGCGACAGCTGGAACAGCGCGGTGCGCAGCTCGATGCGCAGCGCCGGCCGCACGTTGGGCAGCAGGTCGGTGGTGGGCAGGCCGCCGGCCTGTTCCAGGTAGCGGCCGACGCCCTCGCTCAGGTGCAGGATCACCTGCTGCTCGTCGACCAGCAGGCTGGGCAGCGCGTACTGCGCGATGGCCCGCTGGTGCTGGTCGGCCACGCTCGCGCGGCCGCGCTCGCGCAGCGCCGTGGTCGCCTGGCCCACCGCCGGCATGCGCTCGGCCGGCGTGAAGGTCGGCATCGGCAGGTTGCGCGAGAACGGCGCATGCGCGTTGGCGCGGTAGATGCGGTTCTTCTTGTCGACCACCACGAACAGGTTGCTGGCCACCTCGGCCGACTCCGAGGTGCCGAGGAACAGGAAGCCGCCCGGCCGCAGCGCGAAGCGGAACATCTCCAGGATGCGGATCTGCGCCTCGCGCCCGACATAGATCAGCAGGTTGCGGCAGCAGATCAGGTCGAGCCGCGAGAACGGCGGATCGCGCAGCACGTTGTGCGCCGCGAACAGCACCTGCTCGCGCAGCGTCTTGGCCACCCGCAGGTCGTCGCCCTCGCGGTGGAAGAACTGCCCCAGCCGCTGCGCCGACACATCCGCGGCGATGCCGCTCGGGTAGATGCCGGTGCGGGCGATCGACAGCGCGCGCTCGTCGATGTCGGTGGCGAAGATCTGGCTGGCCGGCGCATCGACGCGGCGCGCGCTCGCCTCGCGCAGCAGGATCGACAGCGAATACGCCTCCTCGCCGGTGGCGCAGCCGGCCACCCAGGCGCGCAGCGTCTCGTCGGCCGGCCGCTGGTCGAGCAGCGTCGGCACCACCAGCCGCTCCAGCGCCTCGAACGACTCGGCGTCGCGAAAGAAATTGGTCACGCTGATCAGCATGTCCTGCAGCAGCGCCCCGCTCTCCTCCGGATGCTCGCGCAGATAGTCCGCATAGGCCGGCAGGTCGTGCATGCCGCTGACCTGCAGCCGGCGCTCGATGCGGCGCAGCACGGTGGCGCGCTTGTAGTGGCGGAAATCGTGCCCGCTGCGCACCCGCAGCAGCGACATCACGTCGTGCAGCGCCCGCTCGCCGGTGTCGGGTGCCTCCACCGCGGCCGGCGGTGCGCCGTGCTCGCCACCGCTGCCGCCGGCGTCGCCGTCGTCGCGCTCGTCCTCCGGCAGCAGGATGCGCTGGGCGTTGCGCCACATGGCGATCAGCCGCGCCGGCATCTCCGCCACCGGCAGCACCAGGTCGACCATGCCGGTGGCGATCGCCGCGCGCGGCATCTCGGCGAAGGCGGCGTCCTCCGGCGTCTGCGCCAGCGTCACCCCGCCCAGCTCCTTGACCCGCTTCAGGCCGATGGCGCCGTCGGAGCCGGAGCCCGACAGCACCGCGCACACCGCGCGCTGGCCGTGCGCATGGGCCAGGGTGCGGAACAGCAGGTCGATCGCCACATGCGCGCCCGCCATGCGCTCCGGATGCTGCAGCTCGAGATGGCCGTCGGCCACCACCAGATCGTGGTTGGGCGGGATCACATAGACATGGTCGGCGGCGATCGGCACCGCCCGCATCACCTGCAGCACCGGCATCGCGGTGTGGCGCTGCAGGATCGAGGCCGCATGGCTGATGTGGTGCGGCGACAGATGCAGCACGATGACGAAGGCCATGCCGTTGCGCTCGGGCATGGCGTCGAAGAAACGCTGCAGCGACTCCATGCCGCCGGCCGAGGCACCCAGGCCGACCACCGGAAAATCCAGCCTGCCCGTCCCGGCAGCGGCGATCTCGGTTCGGTCGACACCGTCAGTGGATAGTTTTTCCATTCCCCATTCTGCCCGCCGGGCATGTCGTCGCGGTGCGGCGCGCCACCGTGGCGGAAAACCGCCCGGGCGTCACCGCTGCGGCGCGGCGTCCAGCGCCAGGAAGCGGCGCGACACCGCCGCCACCAGCAGCGCCTTGGCCGCCGTGCGCGACTGCACCAGCACGATCTCGCGGCCCTCGGCCGAGGCCGGCAACGCCACCACCCGCAGCCGCGGGTCGGCGTCCCAGGCGGCTTCCCGCAGGCAGGGCAGCACCGCCACGCCCAGGCCCGAGGCCACCAGGTCGACGATGCCCTCGATCGAGTTCAGCTCCAGGAATTCGCTCGGCCGCGCCCGCAGCTTGCGCAGGGTGCGCTCGACCAGCTGCCCGGTGTGCTCGCCCGGATCGAAGCGGATGAAGGGCAGCGCCTCGATCAGCGCCTTGGCCGCGCGCGGCGGCCGGGTCGGCGTGCCGGCGGGCACCAGCAGCACCATCGGCTCGCGGTAGAGCGGTGTCCAGGCCAGCGCCGGGCGCATCTGCACCGACGACGGGCGCACCACGATGGCCGCGTCGAGGGTGCCGGTCTCCACCTGGGCGATCAGCTCCTGCGACTTGGCGGCCGACATGTGCAGGTCGAGCGCCGGATGCTCGCGCTTGAGATCGACCGTCGCCTGCACCAGCCGGCGCAGCGCCGACACCACCGCGCCCAGCTTCACCGAGCCGGCCATGGCCAGCGGCGTGGCCGGCTGCTGCAGCGCCTGGTCGTAGAGGGCGACGATCTGCCGCGCCACCGGCAGGAAGTCGCGGCCGTCGTCGTTCAGCGCGATGGCCTTGCCCTGGCGGGTGAACAGCGGCCGGCGCAGCTCTTCTTCCAGCGAGCGGATCTGCAGGCCGACCGCCGATTGCGTCAGCGCCACCCGGTGCGCGGCGGCGGTCAGGGAGCCGTCGGCCACCACCGCCAGGAAGGTCTTCAAAACACGGATGCTGGGCATGGACAGGAACGGACGGCAGGCACGGAAGCGGTGCGATCACTGGGCGAAAACCCACGACCGCGAGGATTTCTTGCAAGAATCGTGCCGAAAGAATCCGAATGCAAGAGTTTTTCTTTTGAAGCGTCGCAGAAATTACCGCTTTCCGACGACGGGAGGTGGTTTTCATAATGGTGACAGCCCTCTACGACTTCCCAACCGATCGCCCGCCATGCACCACTCTTCGCCCTCCTCCCGCCGCCTGGCCGTCTGCGCCATGGCCGCTGCCGCGCTGGGCCTGGCCGCCGGCGCCGCCCGCGCCGCCGACCCGTTCCCGTCGCAACCGTTCAAGATCATCGTCGGCTTCGCACCCGGCGGCGCCAACGACCTGCTGGCGCGCATCCTGGCGCGTGAACTGCAGCAGTCGATGGGCCAGCCCTTCGTGGTCGAGAACCGCGCAGGCGCCGGCGGCCTGATCGCCGACGAGGCCGTCGCCAAGGCCAAGCCCGACGGCTACACCCTGCTGCTCGGCTCGGTCGGCGGCAACACGGTGGCGCCGATCCTGGCCAAGAAGCTCACCTTCGACCCGCGCAAGGACCTGGCGCCGATCTCGCTGGTGGCCGAATCCGGCAACGCGCTGCTGGTGAACGCCAAGCTGCCCTACCAGAACGTCCGGGACGTGATCGCCGCGGCCAAGAAGGAGCCGGGCGTCATCAACTACGGCTCGTCGGGCACCGGCTCCAGCCTGCACCTGGCCGGCGCCCTGTTCGCCAAGCAGGCCGGGGTGGACCTGGTGCACATCCCGTACAAGGGCAACACCCAGGCCCTCACCGACGTGGCCGGCGGCCAGGTGCAGACGGTGTTCTCCGGCATTCCGCCGGCCATCTCGTCGGCCCGCACCGGCGCCACCCGCATCCTGGCGGTCACCACCAAGCACCGGGTGCGCTCGCTGCCGGACGTGCCCACCGTGGCCGAAGCCGGCGTGCCGGGCTACGAGTTCTCCTCCTGGTACGGCCTGTTCACCACCGGCGGCACCCCGCCGGCGGTGATCGAGCGCCTGGGCAAGGAAGTGCAGGCGGTGATCGCCCGCCCGGACGTGGCCGCGCAGTTCAGCGCCCAGGGCGTGGAGCCGATGACCAACAGCCCGAAGGTGTTCACCGCCTTCGTCGATTCGGAGCTGACCCGCTGGTCGAAGGAGATCAAGGCGATGAACATCACGCTGGACTGACCCCGGCGGGCGCTGCGGCGCCCGTTTAAGCTTTTCGCTTTTCCGTATTCCGCTTTCCCGCTCCAACAGAAGAGACAACCATGCAGTTCGACCACGGCAATTCCTACAGCAGCATCCGCATCCCGGTCTTCGCACGCAACGTCGTGTCCACCTCGCATCCGCTGGCCTCGCAGGCCGGCCTGCGCATGCTCTGGAAGGGCGGCAACGCGGTCGATGCGGCCATCGCCACCGCGGCGGCCATGACCATCGTCGAGCCGGTGAGCAACGGCCTCGGCTCGGACGCCTTCTGCATCCTGTGGGACGGCAAGAAACTGCATGGCCTGAACGCCTCCGGCCGCGCGCCGCAGACCTGGACGCCGGACTACTTCCGCAACCGCCACGGCGCCGACGCCCGCACCCCGCCGCGCCGCGGTGCCGATGCCATCACCGTGCCCGGCGCGGTCAGCGCCTGGATGGCGATGAGCGAGCGCTTCGGCCGCCTGCCCTTCGCCGACCTGATGGAGCCGGCCGCCGAGATCGCCGAGCGCGGCTACATCGTGCCGCCGGTGGTGGGCCAGAAATGGGCCGCCGGCGCCAAGGAGCTGCAGGGCAAGCCCGGCTTCGCCGACAGCTTCATGCCCTTCGGCCGCGCGCCGGCGGTGGGCGAGCTGTTCCGCTTCCCGGCCGCCGCCCGCGCCCTGCGCGCCATCGGCGCCACCAAGGGCGAGGCCTTCTACCAGGGCGAGATCGCCGAGGCGATCACCGGCTTCATCACCCAGCACGGTGGCACCATGAGCATGGCCGACCTGGCCGCCCACCGGCCGGAATGGGTCGAGCCGCTGGCGCGCGACTACCGCGGCCACACGCTGCACGAGATTCCGCCCAACGGCCAAGGCATCGCCGCGCAGATCGCGCTCGGCATCCTGGAAAAGTTCGACCTGGCCTCGCTCGGCGTCGACAGCGTCGCCTCCCAGCATCTGCAGATCGAGGCGATGAAGCTGGCCTTCGCCGACACCTACCGCTATGTGTCGGAGCGCTCCACCATGACGGTGACCACCGAGCAGATGCTCGACGACGCCTACCTGGCCGAGCGCGCCCGCCTGATCGATCCGCGCCGGGCGCAGGATTTCGGCGCCGGCAACCCGGTGCGCGGCGGCACCATCTACCTCACCGCCGCCGACGAGGACGGGATGATGGTGAGCTTCATCCAGAGCAACTTCCAGGGCTTCGGCTCCGGCGTGGTCGAGCCGACCTTCGGCATCAGCCTGCAGAACCGCGGCTACGGCTTCAGCCTGGACGCCGGCAGCCCGAACGTCGTGGCGCCGGGCAAGCGGCCGTTCCACACCATCATCCCGGCCTTCCTCACCAAGGACGGCCAGCCGGTGATGAGCTTCGGCGTGATGGGCGGCAACATGCAGCCGCAGGGCCATATGCAGACCCTGGTGCGCATGCTGGATTACCGCCAGAGCCCGCAGACCGCCTGCGACGCGCCGCGCTGGCGCTTCAACGCCGGCTTCGAGATCAACGCCGAGGCCGCCATGGACCCGGCGGTGGTGCAGGGCCTGATGGACATGGGCCACGACGTCGGCGTGATCGAGGACTCCTACCAGGACTTCGGCGCCGGCCAGTTCATCTGGTCGATGGGCGACCCGAAGCACCACGGCTACCTGGCCGCCAGCGA
>JAKONS010000206.1 GCA_022701845.1 Burkholderiaceae bacterium | reverse complement strand
GCCCCGGCCGAGCGGCCTCGCGCCTGGATCTTCACCTCCGCCACATTGGGCGACGACGAGCGGCTGAGCTGGTTCACCGAGCCCTGCGGCCTGCAGGACGCACGCATCCTGCGGGTCGACAGCCCATTCGACTACGCAACGCAGGCGGCGGTCTACGTGCCGGCGCAACTGCCCCGGCCGGCCGATGCCGGCCATGCGGCGGCGCTGGCCCGCATGGTCGCCCCCGCCATCGACAAGCTCGGCGGGCGCACCCTGGTGCTGACCACCACGCTGCGCGCGCTGCGCGCCGTCGGCGAGGCGTTGCAGCGGCATTTTTCGGGCCCCGGTCGCATCGAGGTGCTGGTTCAGGGGCAGGGCGCCAAACGGCTGCTGCTCGATCGTTTCCGCGAGGGCGACAGCCAGGGCCGCATCGGCTGCGTGCTGGTGGCGTCGGCGTCGTTCTGGGAGGGGGTGGACGTGCCCGGCGACGCCCTGCAGATGGTGGTGATCGACAAGCTGCCGTTTCCGCCGCCGCACGATCCCCTGGTGGAGGCGCGGGCGCAACGGCTGGAGCAGCAGGGGCGGAGCGCCTTCAAGGACTATTTCGTTCCGGAGGCGGCGGTGGCGCTGAAGCAGGGTGCCGGCCGGCTGATCCGGCGCGAAGACGATCGCGGCATTCTGGTGGTCGGCGATACCCGGCTCACCGGCATGCCCTACGGCCGGCGCCTGCTGGCGGGGCTGCCGCCGATGCGCAGGCTGTCGAGCCCGGAAGAATTCGAGCAGGCGCTGGATGCGCTCGCCGCCGCGCGCCCGCCGCCGCCGGTGGTGGCCGACACGTCGGGTTTCGACGAGTGGTGGGACAGCGACACGGTCGCTCCGCAGAAGTGAGCGGACGAAAAAAAGGGCCCTCGCGGGCCCTGTCGATCACCAGAGTTTCCACCAGGGGTCGGAATCCTTCTTGACGCCGCCGTTGACATAGGCGCTCTGCGGATAGTTGGCCGCCATGACCCGGCGGGTGTCGTCACGCAGGTCGTTCATGCCGAGTGCGTTGTACGACTGCATCAGGATGAACAGCGCCTCTTCCGTCGCCGGCACACCGGTGTAGCCGGAGATCGCGTTCTGGGCGCGGTTGATGGCTGCGACATACGCGCCCCGGCTGTAGTAGTAGCGGGCGACATGCACCTCGTACTGCGCCAGCGAGTTGACGATATAGGTCATGCGCTGGCGCCCATCAGCCGCGTATTTCGAATCCGGAAAGCGGGTCACCAGCTGGTTGAAGGTCTCGAACGAATCCTTGGCCGCTTTCTGGTCGCGTTCGGACAGATCCTGTCGCGAGATGAACGAGAACATGCCCAGGTCGTCGTTGAAATTGGTCAGGCCCTTGAGGTAGTAGGCGTAATCGAGGGCGGGGCTGGCGGGATGCAGCTTGATGAAGCGGTCGAGCGTGGCGGAGGCCTGCACCTGCTGGCCGCTCTTGTACTGGGCATAGGCCTTTTCCAGCTCCGCCTGCTGGGCCAGCGGCGTGCCGGCAGCGCGACCTTCGAGCTTCTCGTACAGCGGCACCGCTTTTTCGTAGTTGGCGGAAGACGCTTCGTCCTTGGCTTCGGCGTAGATCTTGTTGGGGCTCCAGCCGGCGGTCTGGTCGTCCACCGTGGAAGCGCAACCGGCCAAGCCGACCACCGCCATCGCCAAAACCGCACCCAGGGCCGACGACGCCGCCCGGCCGGCGGGCACCAACGATAATTTGACTCGACGCATCACGGGCAACCTCTTGAGAAAACCATCCGGGATTATATCGGCGCACCCCACGCCAGCCACCCCCACGCCGACCGGGCTATTCGAGCCCGACGCCGGGCGATCGGAGCCGCCGCACGACGAAGCGGACGAGATCGAAGGTGCCGAAGTCGATGCGGAGCCGGCCGACCTCGCCAGCGAATCGCGCGACTTCTCGGTGCCGGTCACGCTGCACGGCGAACGCCTGGACCGCGCCCTGACGGTCGCCGCACCCGAGTTCTCGCGCAGCTACCTCCAGCAGCGCATCGCCGCCGGCGACGTCCGCAACAACGGCGCGGTGGTGGCCAAGGCGTCGGCCAAGGTGCGCGCCAGCGACCGGCTGCAGATCGACCTGCGCCCCACACCGCAGAGCCAGGCCTTCCTGCCGGAGGACATCCCGCTGGACATCGTCTACGAAGACCCGGACCTGCTGGTGGTGAACAAGCCTGCCGGCCTGGTGGTGCACCCCGCGCCCGGCAACTGGCGCGGCACGCTGCTCAACGGGCTGCTGGCGCGCGACCCGGGCGCCGCGATGCTGCCGCGCGCCGGCATCGTGCACCGGCTCGACAAGGACACCAGCGGCCTGATGGTGGTGGCGCGCAGCCGTCGCGCCATGGATGCGCTGGTCAAGGCGATCGCGGCACGCGATGTGAGCCGGCAATATCTTGCGCTGGCGCATCGCCCGTGGGTGGGCCACGACGGGCGCGAGATCGAGTCGGCGATCGGGCGGGATCCGCGCAACCGCCTGCGCATGGCGGTGGTCGACCTGGCACGGCAGTCGGGCAAGACCGCGCGCACCCGTTTCGTCCTGCTGGCAAACGCCGCGGACGGCTGCTGGATGCAGTGCGTGCTGCACACCGGCCGCACCCACCAGATCCGGGTGCACCTGGCGTCGATCGGCCATCCGCTGGTCGGCGACACCCTGTACGGCGGCGCACCGGCCGCCGGCCTGGAACGGCAGGCGCTGCATGCCTTCCGCCTGGCGTTCGAACACCCCGACGACGGCAGGCCGATGGCTTTCGAGGTGCCGCCGCCGGCCGACCTGCTGGC
>JAKONS010000198.1 GCA_022701845.1 Burkholderiaceae bacterium | reverse complement strand
ATGCGCGGATGGCGCAGCCACACCGGCGTCGTGCCGGGGATCAGCAGCAGATCGCTCACCGTGTCGCTGGCCAGGTGCCCGCCCTTGACCAGCACCGCGCGGGCGCCACCCGCGATCAGGTCCTGTGCGGCACCTTCCATGTCGGACTCGGTCTGCAGCGTGCGCCCGACCAGCAGGCCGGCTTCGTCGAGGTTGGGCGTGATCAGCATCGCGAGCGGAAACAGGGCGCGCACCAGGGCGTCGAGCGCGCCGGATTCGATCAGCGTGGCGCCGCTGGTGGCCACCATGACCGGGTCGATCACCACGGTGGCGAGCCGGTGCCGCTGCAGCGCGGCGGCGACGGTGCGCACCACCGGCGCCGCATGCAGCATGCCGATCTTCACCGCGTCCACGCCGATGTCTTCGGCCACCGCGTCGATCTGGTCGGCCACGAATTCGACCGGCACGCCGTGGATGCTGCGCACGCCCAGCGTGTTCTGCGCGGTGAGCGCGGTGAGTGCGCTCATGCCGTAGCAGCCGAGGGCGGCAAAGGTTTTCAGATCGGCCTGGATGCCGGCGCCGCCGCCGGAATCGGAGCCGGCGATGGTGAGCACCCGGGGGTACGACGCGTTGCGGTCAGCGGCAGGACGACTCAAGGGGTTTCCTTCGTGCAATGGCGCCGCGAAGGAAAGGTTGCGCCCGCCACGAACGGTGGCGGGTGCTGCTCTCCTTACGCCGGCATGAACCGGTTCAAGTTCTCGGGTTTGGATCTCAGCACGCTTGCGCATACACCCCGGAGCGGCTTTTATTCTCGCACGAGGCGATCGGTTCGCTCAACGCGCGACGCGGTCGCCCCACCGGCGGTAGAGCCGCATCTGGATGTCATTGAGAATCGTTTACAGTTCTGAGCACGATCCTGTAGCCCCGCGCACACCGCCGACCCGGGGGATGTTTCCGTTTCATGAGCGCCCCTGACCTCCCCTGCTCCCCCTCGTGGGAGACCCTCTACTGCGACAACCACGGCTGGCTGCAGCGATGGCTGTATCGCCGGCTCGGCAACGCCTCCGACGCCGCCGACCTGGCGCACGACACCTTCTTGCGGCTGATCGGCGCGCGCAGCCAGCCGCTTTTCCTCAGTACCGTCGACGCACGGGCCTACCTGCGCACCACCGCGCAGCACCTCTGCATCGACCAGTGGCGGCGCCAGGAGATCGAGCGGGCCTGGCTCGAGACGCTCGCCACCACCCACCAATCGCACTACCCGTCCGCCGAACGGCAGACGATGGTGCTGGAAGCGCTGCAGGAGATCGGCGCGATGCTGGAATCGCTCGCGCCCAAGGCCGCGCGTGCTTTCGTGCTGGCCGTCGTGTGCCAGATGACGGACGACGAAGTGGGCGCCGAACTCGGCGTGTCCGGTCGCATGGTGCGCAAATACGTGGCGCAGGCGATGCTGGGCTGCCTGTCGCTGCGGGCCCGCGCCACCGCGGCCGAACTGCGCCATGGATAGATCCGGCGGCCATCCGGCCTGGCCGGCCCCGACCCCGACCGAAGACGCCCCGGCCCCGCAGGCGCCGCCTTCTCAGGCGGTGTTGCTGGAAGCCGCCGAGTGGTACGCCTGCCTGCGCGACGGCAGCGCCGGTGCGGCGGAACGCGCCCGCTGGCAGGCCTGGTGCCGCGCCGACGATGCCCACCGCGCCGCCTGGCGCCATGTGCAGACCATCAGCTGCGAATTCGAGACGCTGGGCGGTCGAGCGGATGCGCGCCTGGCAGCCGACGCGATCGGCCTGGCGACCGGCCGCATGCGCTCCCGGCGCCGGGTGGTGGCCGGCCTGGGCACCGTCGCGGCCGTCACCCTGGCGGGCTGGCTGGCCCGGCGCGAGTCGCTGCTGCCGGCGGGCGTGATGGCCTGGGGCGCCGACCACCGCACCGGCACCGGCGAGCAACGCGACATCGTGCTGGCCGACGGGTCGCGTGTCTGGCTCAACACCGGCAGCGCCATCGACGTGCGGTTCGACGCCGGTGAACGGGTGGTGGTGCTGCTCGAGGGCGAGATCTTCGTGGCCACCGCCCACGAGGCCGGCCGGCCGTTCCGGGTGCGCACCGAGCACGGCACGATGCAGGCGCTGGGCACCCGCTACGACGTGCGCCGCCAGGCGGACCGCACCCTGGTGGCGGTGTACCAAGGCGCGGTCGCGCTGCGCACCCGGGGCGGTTCCGGCCGGGTGCTGGCGGCCGGGCAGCAGGCGCGCTTCGATGCCGACGCCATCTCCGCCACCGAGCCGGCGGACGACGCGCGCAGCGCCTGGACCGCCGGCGTGCTGGTGGCCGACGGCATCACCCTGCGGCAGCTGCTGCAGGAGCTGCAGCGCTACCGGCGCGGCCATCTGGGCGTGGCCGATGCGGTGGCCGACCTGCGGGTGTACGGCAACTTTCCCGCGCAGGACCCCGATCGGGTGCTGCGCATGCTGGCCTCGGCATTGCCGATCCGCATCGAGCAGCCGCTGCCCTGGTGGACCAGCGTCGACGCGCGGCGCTGAGGCGCGGTCGAAAAATTATTTTCGAAAAAAATTGCCGGAAACGGTTCCGGGTTCGGGTGTGCCGACGGTTTTAACGGCAGGAAGACACCCCACGGCGTCTTCGCCTGCCGATTCGCCACCCTCCGGAAGACCGATTTCATGTCCCATCGCTCCCCCTCGCCCGCCGCCCGCCGCACCGCCCGCGCCGCACACCCCCCGGCCCTGCGCCCGCTGGCGCTGGCGCTTCACCTGATGTGCCTGTGCGGCGCCGCGGCCGTCGCGCCCGCAGCGCTGGCGCAAGGCGTGGCCGCCGCCGGCGCCGAGCGCAGCTACGACATCCCGCCCGGCCCGCTCGGCACCGCCCTGACCCGGTTCTCCCGCGAGGCGGGCGTGTTCGTCGTCGGCGCCGGCAGCGCGCTCGACGGCCGGGTCAGCGGCGGGCTCAAGGGCAGCTACTCGCCGCAGGCCGGTTTCGCCGCGCTGATGGCGGGCAGCGGCCTGCAGGCGGTGCGCCAGGACGACGGCAGCTATGCCCTGCGGCCGGCCGCTCCCGCCGCACCCGCTGCGCCGCCGGTGCCGGCCCCGGTGGCAGCAGCCGCCGGCGCGGTCGGCCTGCCCCCGGTGGTGGTCGCCGGGCAGGCCATCCGCGAAGGCACCAGCGAGGGCACCGGCTCCTACCGCGCCCGCTACAACGACACCGCCACCCGGCTCTCCCTGTCGCCGCGCGAGACACCGCAGACCATCACCACCATCACCCGCCAGCAGATGGACGACGCCGCGCTGGTCTCGCTGGACGACGCCCTGCGGTCGATCAGCGGCGTCTTCTCGCAGGAGCAGGGCAGCGCCGGCGCCACCTACTACAGCCGCGGCTTCACCCTGCAGGCCCAGATCGACGGCATGGCCACGCCCGCCGGCCTCAACAGCGGCAACCGCTCGCCCAAATACGACAACGCCTTCGTCGACCGCATCGAGGTACTGCAGGGCGCGGCCGGCCTGCTGACCGGCGCCGGCGCGCCCGGCGGCACCGTCAACATCGTGCGCAAGCGCCCCACCGAGACCTTCCAGGCCCAGGTCGAAGCGCAGGTGGGCTCATGGAACGCCCGGCGCGCGGTGGCCGACATCTCCGGCCCGCTGGAGCGCTCGGGCCGGGTGCGCGGCCGGCTGGTGGCGCTGGACGACCATGCCGACTCGTTCACCGACTATGTGTTTCGCGACCGCAGCGCGGTCTACGGCGTGGTCGAGGCCGATCTCGCCCCCGGCACCCAGCTGAGCGCCAGCGTGCAGTACCAGCAGGACACCAGCCTGAACCACTTCGGCGTGCCCTACGCCGCCAACGGCCGCGACGCCGGCCTGGCCCGCTCCTCCTTCTGGGGCGACGCCAACTACCGCCTGGGCCGCGACTACACCATCTACACCCTGGGCCTGACCCAGCGCCTGGCCGGCGACTGGAACCTGCGCTCGACCTATTCCCGGCAGAAGACGCTCAACGACATCGACAACTTCAACGCGATCGGCGGCGCCCTGAACCCGGTGACCGGCAACGGCCTGACGATCGGCAGCCGCTCGCGCAGCAACCGGGCGACCATGACCGCCGACACGCTGGACGTGTACGCCTCCGGCCCGTTCCACCTGGCCGGCCGCAAGCACGAACTGGTGCTGGGCCTCAACGGCGCCGCCTTCGACGACGAGGCGGTCGGCACCGGCTACCTCCCCGGCACGGTGCCGATCAACGTCAATACCTTCGACCCGACCGCGCTCGGCCCGGTCGCCGACGGCACCGCCAGCCGCACCGTGTCGCGCACCACCAACCTCGGCATGTACGCGGTCGCGCGCTGGAACATCGCCGACGCGCTCAAGCTGATCACCGGCGCGCGGGTCAGCAAATACGAGGTGCAGAACCGGCTCACCGGCCGCAGCGCGCCCAGCGAGAGCGGCGAGGTCACGCCCTATGCCGGCCTGGTCTACGACATCGACCGGCAGTTCTCCGCCTACCTCAGCTACTCGGACATCTTCAACCCGCAGAGCGTGCGCAGCATCGACGGCGCGGTGCTGTCCCCGGTGGTCGGCGCCAACTACGAGGCCGGCGTCAAGGGCGAACTGCTGGACAAGCGGCTGAACGTCTCGGCCGCCGTCTTCCGCCTGGAGCAGTCCAACCTGTCGGTGCGGGACGACTCGATTCCCAGCAACCCGGGCAACGCCTGCGGCGGCGTCTGCTACACCGCCGCCGGCAAGGTGCTGAGCCAGGGCTTCGACCTGGGCGCCAACGGCCAGGTCGGCCGCGACCTGAACCTCGCCGCCGGCTACACCTATACCAAGGCCGAATACGAGGCCGGTCCCCAGCAGGGCCAGCGCTTCACGCCGGAGCAGCCGCAGCACAACCTGCGGCTGTCGGCGATGCAGCGCATCGCCGGCACCGGCTGGTCGGTCGGCGGCAACATCGCCGCCACCAGCGCCATCTACCGCAGCGGCGGCACCGGCGCCGCCGCCTGGACGATCCGCCAGGGCGCGGTCACCCTGCTCGGCCTGAACGCCCGCTACCAGCTGTCGCCGAAGACCCAGGTGCTGTTCGTGGTCAGCAACCTGACCGACCGCCGCTACCGCAGCCTGTATGCGGTCAACTACTCGCCCTACGGGGAGCCGCGCCGGGTCGCGGTCAACCTCAAACACACCTTCTGACAAGGACCACACCGGTGCTGAAACCGCTCGTTCGATCCCTCGCCCTGCTGGGCGCCTCGCTGGGGTGCCTGGCGGCCGAACCGCCCGCCGCGCCCGACCCGGTGCCGGCGCCCCGCTATGCCCTGCCGGAAACCGAGGAGTGGAACCTCGCCACCGAGGACGGCAGCCGCAGCTACCGCATCCTGGTGTACCGGCCGCAGGGCGCGGCACCCCCCGACGGCCACCCGGTGCTGACGGTGCTCGACGGCAACGCGCTGTTCGCCGGGCTGGTCGATGCGGCGCGGGCCACCCGCTACGAGCCCGACGGCCCCAAGGGCCTGATGGTGGTGGCGGTCGGCTACCCCGGCGACGCCGCCTACGACATGCGCCGCCGGTCGTTCGACCTCACGCCGGCACCCTCGGCCGCCGCACGGGCACGGGGCAGACCGCCGGTGCACGCCCTGGGCGGCCAGCGCGAATTCCTCGACTTCCTGCTGCACCGCCTGCGCGGCGAGCTGGCGCGGCGCTACCCGGTCGATGCGACCCGGCAGTCGCTCTACGGCCACTCCTTCGGCGGCGCCTTCGCGCTGTATGCGCTCTACCAGCGGCCCGAGGCGTTCCAGGCGGTCGTCGCCGCCAGCCCGTCGATCTGGTGGAACGGCCAGTCGGTGCTGCAGGAAGAAGCGGAATTCAGCGCCCGCATCGCCCGGAAGCCGGACGTGCCGCTACAGACCAGCCTGCGCATCCTGGTCGGCGGCCGGGAGCCGGGGCCGATGGTCGGCGACGCGACCGCGCTCGCCGCCCGCATGGCGGGCTTGTCGGCCAGGGGATTGCGCAGCAGCCTGCGGGTGCTGCCGGAAGAATCCCATATGAGCATGCCGGCGGCCGCCGCCACCGACGTGCTGCGCTTCGTCGCCACCGCACCCTGAGCGCCTGGCGCGGCCTGCCACGCTGCCGGCGCCGGCCCGCGATCAGGCGACCAGCACGCCCGCCAGGCGCCGGGCGATGCGCTCGGTGGCGCCCTTGCCGGTGATCGCCAGCGCCGGCGGGTGCGCCAACATGCGCACGAAGACGCTGCGCACCTCCTCGGCGCCAATGTCGTCGATCAGCGCCAGCGCCTCGGCGGTCGAGGTCACCGTCGCGCAGGCGAACAGCTCCTCGACCGCCTGCTCCATCGTCGCGTAGGGCCGCTCGCCGGTGCGCACCCGCGACACCGCCAGCTGGTTCTTCGCCCGTTCCAGATGCACCGGATCGATGGCGGCGGCCTGCGCGCGCAACAGCCCGCCGAGCGCCTCCACCAGCGCGTCGAGCTTGTCCGGCGTGGTGACCGCATGCACCACGAAATTGGTCCAGACGTCGCCGCTGTCGATCGTCGAATAGGCGGTGTAGGCCAGGCCGAGCCGCTCGCGCACCGTGTCGACCAGCGGCGACGACATGCCGTTGCCGAACAGGTCGGCCGCCAGCGCCGCGACGATGCGCCAGCGCGGCCGCGCACCGGCCTCGATCTGCAGCGGCAGCAGCGGATAGGCGATGTTGACGAACACCTGCGACACCTGCGTGAAGCGCTGCGCCAGCGCCTGGCCGACATACCGGGCGGGTGCCGGCGCCGGCGCATCCGCCGGCGCTGCCGAGCGCGGCATGTCCGCGAAAAGCTCGCCGGCGAGCGCCATCCAGGCCTCGACATCGACGTTGCCGGCGGCGGCGACCACGGTTTTTTCCGCACCGTGGTGGCGCTGCACATGGCCGACCAGGTCGTCGCGGGTAAAGGACTCGATGTTGGCGATGCTGCCGATCACCGGCATGCCCATCGGATCGTCGCCCCAGAGCGCACGGTCGAGCAGCTCGCTGGAGCTGTCCTCCGGGTCCTCCTGGTATTCGATCGCCTCCTGGCGGATCACCTCGAGCTCGCGCTGCAGCTCGTCGGCCGGATAGGTGCTGTTGCGCACGATGTCGGCGGTCATGCGCAGCAGCTGCCCGGTGTGGCGGCCCAGGCCGGTCATGAAGTAGCCGGTGATGTCCTTGCCGGTGAACGCGTTGACATCGGCACCCAGGCGCTCGGCATCCAGGTTGATCGCCTGCACCGACCGGGTGGCGGTGCCCTTGAAGGCCATGTGTTCGAGCACATGGCCGATGCCGCTGGATGCCGCCGTCTCGTCGCGCGAGCCGACCCGCAGGAACACGCCGACGCTCGCGCTCTGCACCTGCGGCATCGGCAGGGCCAGCAGCCGGACGCCGTTCGGCAGGGTGCGCAGCACCGGGCCGCCCGGCTGCGTCGTGTTCGTCGTTCCTTGGTTTTCTTCGGTCATCGGGCATTGTCGCCGGCTCGGAAATGCCAAGGGCACGCCGAGTGCGAGCAGGTAAGCTCGCCGGTCCGCAACCGCTACCCGCTCGCAGCCCATGCCCAAGGTCTCACCCGACACCGCCTTCCCACCCTCGGACGGTGTCGCCGCGGTGGACCGGGCCCTGCTGGTCGCCACCGCCATCGCGGGCGCCGAAGGCCCGGTCACCCTGACCGAACTGGCCCGGCTGACCGACCTGTACAAGAGCACGCTGCTGCGCCTACTGGCCTCGCTGGAGCGCAGCGGGCTGGTGCTGCACCGGGCCGACAAGCGCTATGCGCTCGGGCCGCTGGCTTTCGTCTTCGGGCGTTCCTTCGACCGCACCAACGGCCTGCGCGAGGCGGTGCTGCCGGTGCTCGAATGGCTGGTCAGCCAGGGCACCGAGAGCCCCTCCTTCCATGTGCGCCACGGCGACAACACGCGCCTGTGCCTGCTGCGTCTCGACTCCAACCATTCCACCCTCGACCGGGTGCGGGTGGGCGACGTGCTGCCGCTGCACAAGGGCGCCGCCGGCAAGGTGCTGCTGCGCTTCGGCGACAGCGGCATGCCGGCCGCCGCCACCACCGCGGAGCTGCTGTTCACCTCGTTCGGCGAGCGCGATCCGCTGTGCGGCGCGGTGGCGGTGCCGATGTTCGGGCCGAACGCGATGCTGCTGGGCGCGCTGTCGGCCTCCGGCCCGCTGGAGCGGTTTTCCGAGCTGGCGGTGCAGCGGATGAACGCGGTGATGCTGAGTGCGGCCGAGCGGGCTTCGCGGGCGCTGGGCGGCGGCTGGCCGGAGATCCGGGCCGGCGCCTGAAACCGCCCTCGGGCGGCTTCCGCTCGGCTACTTGCCGGCGATGCGCTGGTAGATGACCGGGTGGTAGCGGGCGCCGTCGCCCGCGTCGATCGCTTCCTGGAACCAGCCGTCCACCGTGCGCGCGCCGCGGGCGTCCACGCCGGTATCGCGCGCCAGGCGCAGGGCGTAGTCCAGGTCCTTGCGGGCGTATTCCACCGAGAAGGCGCGCTCGGGGAACTCACCCGGCAGCATCGATTTCATGCCGTGGTTGCGCAGCGCGAAACTGTCGGCCGAGCCTTTCGACAGGGTGTCGAACAGCAGCGTCGGGTCGACGCCCGAACGCTCGGCGATCGCCTTGGCCTCGGCCATGGCCACCACCGTCTCGAACAGCACCATGTTGTTGAGGATCTTCACCACCTGCCCGGTGCCGACCGCCCCGCAGTGGGTGATGTCGCTGGCGAAGGTGGCGATCAGCGGGCGCACCGCCGCGAAGCCGGCGGCATCGGCGCCCACCATCACCGACAGGGTGCCGGCCTCGGCCGCGGCGCGGGTGCGGGCCACCGGCGCGTCGATGAAATGCGCACCGCGTTCGGCGAACTCGGCAGCGAGTGCGCGGGTGATGTCGACCGGCGAGGTGCTGAGGTCGACCACCACCTGCCCCGGGCGGATGCGCGCCAGCAGGCCGTCGGCGCCGCGGCACAGGTCGCGCACCACTTCGCCGGACGGCAGCGACAGGAAGACCAGGTCGGCGGCATCGACCACCGCCGCCGCATCGGCCGCGATGGTCACACCGAAGGGCGCGAGGCGGGCCAGCGGCTGGGGGTCGCGATCGAGCGCGGTCACCGGCAGGCCGGATTTCTGCGCCAGGTTGCGGCACATCGGTTCGCCCATCACGCCCAGGCCGATGAAGCCGAGGGTGCGGATGGCGCCGATGGGGGCGGCGCCGGCGGTGGCGGTGCCTTGCGGCGAAAGCGTTGCGGAGGTGTTCATGGGAATCGGGGGGAGAAACAGGGGGTTCTGCGAAAAGCGCGGATCTGCGAGCGCGGGCGGGTTCAGCCGTCCAGCCCGAAATAGATGCCCTTGGCCTGCTGGTACAGCCGCAGGCCGCCGGTGCCCTTCTCGCGGCCCAGGCCGCTGTCCTTGAAGCCGCCGAACGGCGTGGCGATCGACAGCTGCTTGTAGGTATTGATCCACACCGTGCCCGCCTCCAGCAGCCGCGCCACCCGCCAGGCGCGCGGGAAATCGCGGGTCCAGATGCCGGAGGCCAGGCCGAAGACCGAATCGTTGGCCTGCGCCACCAGATCGTCCTCGTCGTCGAACGGCATGGCGCAGACCACCGGGCCGAAGATCTCGTTCTGCGCGATGTCGGCGCGGTTGGTGATGCCGGCGATCACCGTCGGCAGGTAGAAGGCGCCGGCGGCCAGCGCGGCGTCGTCGGGCGCGGCACCGCCGGTCAGCACCTCGGCGCCGGCGGCACGCGCCGCATCCACCATGCCGGCGATGTGCCGGCGGTGCGCGAAGGAGGCGATCGGCCCCATCTTCGAGGCCGGCTGGTCCGGCATGCCCACCTTCAAGGCCTGCGCCTTGGCCACCACCTTGTCGAGGAAGGGCTGCCACACCGAGCGCTGCACGAACAGCCGCGAGCCCGCCACGCAGGACTGGCCGCTGCCTTCGAAGATGCCGCCGGCCACCGCCTCGGCCGCGGCGTCGAGATCGGCATCGGCGAAGACGATGTGCGGCGACTTGCCGCCCAGCTCCAGCGCCACCGGCATCAGTTT
>JAKONS010000195.1 GCA_022701845.1 Burkholderiaceae bacterium | reverse complement strand
GATCTCCTCGCAGACGATGCCGCAGTCGACGAAGGAATAGCCCTGGCCGCCGTACTTTTCCGGCAGGCGCAGGCGCAGCAGGCCCATGTCGACGATCTTCTGCATGTAGTCGGGCGTGAGCCACTCGCCGGTGCGGTCCCAGTGCTGGTATTTGGGCAGCAGTTCCTTCTCGGCAAAGTCGCGCACCGAGTCGCGGATCATGGTCTGGTTGTCGTCTAGGCTGAAGTCCATTTTTGTCTCCTTCGGGTGGCGTCGATGCGCCGGGGTGATGTGTTTGGGTCAGGCCCTGGCGTGTGCCGGTCCGGTGAACCACGGGCCTTCGATCGGCCGCCGCCAGGGGGAATAGCCGCGCCCCGCGTAAGCCTCGGGGCCCTGGCGGAAATGCCGGGCCGACGCACGGCCTTCGATGGCGGGCAGATTGGGGTCGTAGAACTGCGCCGGCTGCAGCGGCCGGGGGCCGGCCTTCGACACATGGCCGAAGGCCGGCTGGCCGAGGATCTCCTCCAGCATCCAGACGCAGCCGATCAGCTTGTCGAGGTCGACGCCGGTGTCGATGCCCATGCCTTCGAACATGTGCAGCAGGTCTTCGGTGGGCGCCATGCCCGAGGCGATGCCGTTGCCGCAGTACTGGCCGCCGCCGAGGCCGCCGAGCGTGCCCTCGATCAGCACCGTGTGGCCGGCGTCCAGGTTGCGCAGCGCCGCGTAGATGCAGGGGATCGCCATGCCGCGGGCGTCGTGCATGTGCAGGTGGAAATGGCGCACCGCCGGCCAGCGCCGGCGGATGGCGCGGATGTCCGCCTCCATCTCGTGCGGCAGGCAGAAGCTCTGCGAATCGTGCAGGCCGATTTCGATCACCTCCATGCCGGCGGCCTCGAAGGCGTTCACCTGCTGCTCCAGCGACCACATGCGGTATTCGGCCGAGAAGCGGCCCAGGAAATTGGAACCCCAGGCCGAGGCGATGGCGACCCGGCCGCGGGTCACACCGCGCGCCTTCGCATCGGCGATGGCTTCGGCCCAGCCCTGCATCGACTCCTCGATGGAGCGGTTCACGTTGCGCCGCTGGTGCACGTCGCAGATGTCCTGGAACAGGGTGCAGACGTCCTCCTCCACCGTGAGCGGCGGCGAGAACTCCAGCGCTTTCAGCTGCGCCTTGCGGTTATGGGTGAAGGTGAGGTACTGCACCCCGGGGCGCGGCACCACGCTGCGCAGGAATTCGTCGAAGCCCGCCATCTGCGGCACATAGCGCGGGCTAACGAAGGCGCCCAGGGTGATGCGCTTCAGGCCGGCATCGACCAGCGCGTCGAGCAGCGCGGTGCGCTGTTCCAGGGACACCGGCACGTCGGCGATGCCGAAACCCTCGCGCAGGATCTCCTCGCTGTAGATGACGGCAGGCCAATCCATGAGTCTCCCCAGTAGCTTCAAATGTCTACCTATTATTTACCTGACGGCTAAATAGTCAACCATTTAGTTCACCGTTTTTTCGCCGCCGTCTCAGGCTCTGGAGGTTGTGGATCGCCTGCTTTCGAATGTATAACCAATTGAAAAAACGGCCGCGCACCGCCGCGCTGCCGACACCGTGACGGAGACCGCATGAAGCCGCTCGCAGGCACCCGGGTGCTCGACTTTTCCACCATCTTCGCGGGGCCGCACTGCGGCCAGCTGCTGGCCGACTACGGCGCCGACGTCGTGAAGATCGAGCCGCCCGGCGGCGACGATTCCCGCAACTGGCGGCCCTTCCACACAGGGCAGCCCGGCTCGGGCACCCTGTTCCTGGTGGTCAACCGCGGCAAGCGCAGCCTGGCGGTCGACCTGAAGCATGCCGACGGCAAGGCCCTGGTGCGCCGGCTGGCGCAGGGTGCCGACGTGCTGGTCCAGAACTTCAGCGCCGGCGTGATGGAGCGGCTGGGCCTGGGCTACGACACGCTGCGGCAGGACAACCCGCGCCTGGTCTACTGCACCATCTCGGCCTTCGGCGAGACCGGCCCGCTGGCCCATGCGCGGGGCTACGACCCGATGATGCAGGCCTTCAGCGGCATGATGAAAATCCCCGCCGAGGGCGAGCCGCCGCCGGCGCGCATCAACATTCCGCTGATCGACTTCACCACCGGGCAGAACGCCTTCGCCGGCATCCTGGCCGCCCTGCTGCAGCGCGAGCGCGACGGCCGCGGCACCCATGTCGAGGCCTGCCTGGCCGACGCCGCGGTGTCGCTGCAGGCCTGGGGCCTGCAACGCGCCTGGGCAGCCGAGAACAACCGCGAGCCGCCGGCCGCCGCGCGCGCCATGTCCGACAACGTGCCCTACGAGTCGATGCAGGCCGAGGACGGCTGGGTATTCGTGGCCTGCGGCAACCACCGGCTCTGGGAGCAGTTCTGCACCGCGGTGCAGCGGCCCGAACTGGCGGCCGACCCGCGCTATGCCGGGAACGTCGACCGCCGGGCGCACTACGACGAACTGATGGCGGAGCTGCGCCCGCTGATCGCGTCGCACACCCGCGCGCACTGGGAAGCGGCCTTCGCTCGCGCCGGGGTGCCGTTCGCGCCGGTCAACACCCTGCAGGAACTGGCGGCGCATCCGCAGGTGGAGGCGTCGGGCATCGTGCAGCGCTACGACAGCCCGCACTTCGGCCCGTTGCGCACCGTGGCGCGCGCGATCCGCTTCGACGGCGCGGTGGCCGCGGTGGGCGAGCCGCCGCCGGCGCTCGGCGGCCATACCCGGGAGATCCTGGCCGGCCTGGGGCTGGGCAGCGCCGAGATCGACGCGTTGCTGGCTTCCGGCGCGGTCGCCGCGCACGATGCGCGAGCCGGGGGCGATGCTAGACTGAATTTCTAACCATTAACGCTTGACGCCAGCCGATTCCGCGATGCCCGCCACCCTCACCAGCCGCCCCGTCGCAGAAAAAGCCAAGGCCCCCAAGGCGGCCGAGCGGGTCGCCGCCGAACTGCGGCACCAGATCGTCAGCGGCCGTCTCAAGCCCGGCGACAAGCTGCATCCCGAGAGCGTGCTGCAGGCCGAGTTCGAGATCTCCCGCCCCACCATGCGCGAGGCGCTGCGGCTGCTGGAATCGGAGTCGCTGATCCGCATCAGCCGCGGCAAGCACGGCGGCGCGCGGGTCAGCGAGGTCGACCTGGGCGCCCTGTCGCGGCAGGTCGGCGTGTTCCTGCAGATCACCGGCACCACGCTGCAGGACGTCTGGCAGGCCCGCACCATCGTCGAGGCGCCCGCTGCCGGCCTGCTGGCGGCCTGCGGCAACCCGGCCGTGTTCGACGAGCTCGAGGCCAACATCGCCCGGGCCAAGGTGGCCGCGCGCAGCGACCTGATCCTGTACGCCGACCTGAGCGCCGAGTTCTCGATGCTGATCGCCCGCCACTGCGGCAACCAGACGCTGTTCCTCTTCGCCTCGCTGCTCTACGACATCATCCGCCGCCAGCACGAGCATGTGACCGAACGCACCCGCGCCCGCACCAGCGTGCACGCGCTGCGCCAGCAGAGCATCCGCAGCCGGGAGGACGCGGTGGCCCTGATGCGGGCCGGCGACGCCGCCGGCGTGGAGCGCTTCTGGCGCGCCCATATCGAGCAGATGCGCGACCTGGTGCTGGCCGCCTACGACGGCCCGGTGACGCTCGACGTGCTCAACGAATCGACCCGCCGGCCGCGCGCGGTGACCCGGGTCAAGCGCGCCGCGGTGAAGGCGCCGCGGGCCGTCTGAGCGCTGCTGCGCCGCCGGCTCAGAGCGCCGCGCCGCCGTCCACCGCCAGCTCGGCGCCGGTGGTGTAGCGGCTCTCGTCGGACAGCAGGAACAGCACCGCCGCGGCGATGTCCTCGGCGCTGCCCAGGCGCTTCATCGGCACCTGTTGGGCGCGCTTCAGGTTCTCGGCATCGGAGCGGATGCGGATCATGTCGGTCGCGATCGGGCCGGGGTGCACCGAGTTGACCCGGATGTTCAGGTCGGCGAATTCCAGCGCGGCCGCCTTGGTCATGCCGCGCACCGCCCACTTGGTGGCGGTGTAGGCCACCGCGTTGGGCGCGCTGCGCAGGGCCACCGTCGACGAGATATTGACGATGGCGCCGCCGCCGGTCCGCACCAGCGCCGGAACGATGCATTTCATGCCCAGGAAGGTGCCGAGCTGGTTGATGTCGGTGTGGCGGCGGAAGTCGTCGGCGCTGGTTTCCACCAGCGGCA
>JAKONS010000187.1 GCA_022701845.1 Burkholderiaceae bacterium | reverse complement strand
CCCCCGGCGGCGCGCCGCGCACCCAGCGCTGCACCGTCTGCGAGCGCGACTACGAAGGCCCGGACATGGCTTTCTGCCCGGCCTACCGCGGCCCGATCTGCTCGCTGTGCTGCACCCTGGACGCCCGCTGCGGCGACCTGTGCAAGCCGCATGCGAGCCTGTCGGCGCAGTGGTCGAAGGCGCTGCGGGGGCTGCTGCCGCGCCGGGTCTGGCCGTATCTCGACACCGGGCTCGGGCATTTCCTGCTGCTGATGCTGGTCATCGTGCCGGCCCTGGGCGTGGTGTTCGGCCTGCTGTACCGGCAGGAGGCCGGCAGCCTGGCGGCACTGGCGGGCACCGCGGGCGCGGCCGGGGCGGCCGGGGCGGCGTCGGCCGGTTCGCTGGCGGCGGGCTTTTTGAAGGCCTACATGGCGCTGCTGGTGATCTCCGGCGTGGTGGCCTGGTGGCTGGTGCTGGCGCACGAGAGCCGGCGGGTGGCGCAGGAAGAATCCAACCGGCAGACGCATCTGCTGGTCGAGGAGATCGAGTCGCACCGCCGCACCGACGCCGCGCTGCAGCAGGCGCGCCAGGTGGCCGAGGCCGCGCGCGAGCAGGCCGACCAGGCCAACCAGGCCAAGAGCCGCTACATCAGCGCCATCAGCCACGAGCTGCGCACCCCGCTCAACAGCATCCTGGGCTATGCGCAGCTGATGGGCGAGGACGCCACCGTGCCGCCGCACCGGCGCCAGGCGGTGGAGGTGATCAAGCGCGGCGGCGAGCACCTGCTGGGGCTGATCGAGGGCACGCTCGACATCGCCCGCATCGAGGCCGGCAAGCTCACCCTGGAGTTGGCGCCGATGCGTTTCGCCGACTGCGTGCAGGAGATCGCCGACATGTTCGAGCCGCAGGCGCGCGCCCGGGGGCTGGCCTTCGGTTTCGAGGTGGAGGGCACGCTGCCGGAGGTGGTGCGCGCCGACGAGAAGCGGCTGCGGCAGATCCTCATCAACCTGATCGGCAACGCCATCAAGTTCACCGCCGCCGGCAGCGTGGTGCTGCGGGTGCGGCATCGCCGCGAGATGGCCACCCTGGAGATCGCCGACACCGGCCCCGGCATGGACGCGCAGGAGCTGGCGCGCATCTTCGAGCCCTTCGCCCGCGGCTCCTCGCCGGGCGCGCGCGGCGCACCGGGCGCCGGCCTGGGCCTGAGCATCGCCGAGATGCTGACCGGCCTGATGGGCGGCCAGCTCACCGCCGACAGCGTGCCCGGCCAGGGCTCGACCTTCAAGGTGCGGCTGTTCCTGCCGGCGGTGGCCGCGCACCGGGCGCTGCCGCGCAGCGCCGCACCGCGCCCGCCGCGCCGCGGCTACCAGGGCCCGCGCCGCGACGTGCTGGTGGTCGACAACGAGGAGCCCGACCGCGAACTGCTGGTGCAGCTGCTG
This sequence comes from Burkholderiaceae bacterium, assembly GCA_022701845.1. The sequence goes on along the minus strand of JAKONS010000187.1, from coordinate 3,890 downwards.
ACCCCGCTGGGCTTTCGCCTGCGCAGCGCGGCCAGCGGCCACGACTGCCTCGACCTGCTGGCCGCCGGCTACCGCCCCGACGCGATCCTGATGGACCTGGCCATGCCGGGCATCGACGGCTGGGAAACCATCCGCCGGCTGCGCGCCGCCGGCCACGACAAGGTGGCGGTGGCGGTGGTGTCGGCCAACGCCTTCGACAAGGGCCTGGAGAACGACGCCGGCATCGCGCCGCAGGACTTCATCACCAAGCCGCTGCGCCACAGCGAGCTGCTCGACTGGCTGGAGCGCCGCCTGAAGCTGGTCTGGCGGGCCGAGCCGGAGCCCGCGCCGGCGGCCGCCTCGCCGCCGCCCGCCGGCGTGCTGCCCGACGCCGCGGCGCTGCAGTCGCTGCGCGAGGGCGCGGCGCTGGGCTACTACCGCGGCATCCTCAACACCCTGGCCGACATCGAGCGCAAGCAGCCGGCCTGCGCCGGCTTCGTCGAGGAGATGCGCGCCCTGGCCCGACAATTCCGCTTCGAGGCGATCGCCGAGCGCATCGACGCCGCGCAACCGACCTGACCGATGCCACCCCTGCCTTTCTTTCCCACCGACCCCGCCATCGGCCCGGTCGCCGGCCCGCCCGCCGACGACCTCGCCCGCGCCCTCGACCGGGCCAACAGCGACCTGGTGCTGATCGTCGACGACGTGCCCGACAACCTGGCCCTGCTGCACGACGCCCTGGAGGAATCCGGCTACACCGTGCTGGTCGCCACCTCCGGCGAATCGGCGCTGGCACGCGCGGCGCAGGCGCGGCCCGACATCGTGCTGCTCGACGCGATGATGCCGGGCATGGACGGCTTCGAGGTGGCGCGCCGCCTGAAGGCCGACCCGGCCACCCAGCACATCCCGATCGTCTTCATGACCGGCCTCACCGAGACCGAGCACCTGGTGGCGGCGCTGGGCGCCGGCGCCACCGACTACGTCACCAAGCCGATCAAGCCCAAGGAAGTGCTGGCGCGCATGAACGTGCATCTGCAGGGTGCGCGCCGCGCCCGGCAGGAGGCGCGCCAGGCCGGCCAGGCCCGCAACGCCCTCGACGCCTTCGGCTACGCCAGCATCACCGTGCGTGCCGGCGACGGCCGTCTGATGTGGCAGACCCCGCTGGCGCGCGAGCTGCTGGAGCGCTGGTTCGGCACCGCCGCGCCGGTGACGCCGGAGCCGGTGCTGGCGTGGCTGCGCACCCATGTGATGGACGGCCCACCCACCGCCGAGCCGCCGCGCCTGACCCTGGAGCAGGGCGCCGCCCGGCTCACCTTCCGCCTGCACCAGCAGACCGGCGAGAGCGACGGCGGCGGCGACTGGCTGCTGGTGATGCGCGAGGCCAGCGACGCCGCGGTGATCGAGGCGATGCGGCTGACCTTCGCGCTCACCACCCGCGAGGCCGAGGTGCTGTACTGGGTGGTCAAGGGCAAGATCAACCGCGACATCGCCGACATCCTGGGTGCCAGCCCGGCCACGGTGAAGAAGCACCTGGAGCGCATCTTGGCCAAGCTGGGCGTCGAGACCCGCACCGCGGCCGCCGGCATGGCGATGAACCGTATCCGGCAGCTGCATCCGCAGTTCGGCGACTGAACCGGCGCGAATTAACAGCGCTTTCGGCTGCGACAGCGAGATTTCGCAACAAATAAACGGCATTTCGTCAGGTTTTCGCATAGTCGTCCTCGTTCCTTCACGAGGCTTCCGATGCAACGATTTCCGTCCTCCTGGCTCGGCCCGCAGCCCTCCCACACTGTGCGGTTGCAGGCACGCGCAGACAACCTGGCCGACACCACCCACGGCAAGACCGCCGGGCTGCTGGAGCGTGCAGCCGATGCCGGCGTGCAGCTGCCCGCCACCGACTGGCCGGGTCCGTCCGACCAGCCCCTGCCGATGCAGCTCAGCCCCGACATCGGCAAGCTGCTCGGCATCGGTCCGCAACGCCGGTCGCGCGCGGCGGCGCAGGGCGGCGACTTCCTCGTGTCGCAGGACGGCATGGCGGTCGATCGGGCCACGGTCGATGCGGCCATGCACGACGCCCAGGCGCTGCTCGACGACCGGCTGGCGGTGGTGCGCCGCTGGCTGGCCCTCGGCGAAACCCGCGAGCGCCTGCTGGAATGGGGCTCGACGCCCGAGCGGGTGGAGAAGGCGCTGGCCCGCCAGGTCGCCACCCTGCAGCGGCAGTTGGCCGACGAGGCGGCGCGCAGCAAGGCGGTGTTCCCGCTGGTGCCCACGGCGCACCGCCTGTTCACCGACGCGGTGCTGGCCACCGCACCCGACGGCACCGAGGACGACACCGCCCACACCACCGCCGCCTCCACCGCCACCGCCAGCGCCGCGTCGTCGACCGCTACGGTTTCGTTCGACGTCGCGGCCGCGCAGGCCGAAATCGACGCGCTCGAGGCATCGCTGCGCAGGTTCACGGTGTACCTGCCGCCGGCGGAGACGCCACCGTCGGTGTCGTCGCCGGGCATCGACCTGGAAAAGCGCGCAGGCGCCATCGCCTCGCTCGAGGCGTTCGAGTTCAACCTGCTCGAAAGCCTGCCGCAACTGAAATCGACCCGCGGCGATACCGTCGGCCAGCTGTCGAGCGGCAAGGTCTTCTTCCGATCCGAAGACGACCTGGCCATGGCCTTTCCCTGCATGACCGGCCGCAACTTCTGGGGCACTCCCCAGTACCCCAGCCCCGGCCCCGGCCAGAAGCTGCAGGAAGCCCTGGTCGGGCGCGAGGACCTGCAGGTCGAGCGCGTGCCCGGGCAGAACCTGGTGCGTGTCCTGCCCCGGAGCAGCACCATTTGGAAAACCACCCGCTTCTACACCGACGACGCGGTCGAGGCCGCCAAGCTCGCCATGTGGCACCGCATCCTCACCTATGCGCGCAAGCAGTACTACAAGGTGCGGTGGGACGACCGCTGGATGAAGTGGTGAGCCGCACCCCCAGCCCGACCCCCGGTCTCCCTTTCGAGCGCCGCCCGGCGCACCACCCCGCGCACCACCCCGCGCGCCGTTCCGCGCACCACCCCTGACGAAAGCCCCGCCATGGCCCTCATCCCCACCTTCGCCAACGGCCTCGCGCTGCTGGCCTCCGCCGGCCTCGCTGCCGCGCACAACGTCGCCGCCAGAGGAGGCCAGCCCTCCGCCGGAGCCAACGCCACCGGCAGCACGGCCGAGGCCGACACGCCGCAGCCACCGGTGCGCGACGACGCCCTGGGCCGCCTGGCCGGCATGCGCGGCGAACGGGCCGCCGCCTTCGACGAGCTCGCGCCGCCCGAACACGCCCGCCCGGTCACGCCTGCGGTCGGCAGCCGGCTCAAGGACGGCTTCGACCTGCTCGACACCCGCATCGCCGAAGTCCGGCGCTGGCTCGCCCTGCCGCACATGCCCGACACCCTGGCCGCGCGCGGGCTCACCGCGGCCGATGTCGAGCGGCAGGTGCAGCACCAGTTCGCCGCGGTGCGGCGGATGCTCGCCCAGGAGGCGGCCACCGGGGCGGCGGTGTTTCCGCTGGTGCCCTCGGCGCACCGGATGTTCGTGCTGGCCATGCGCGAGGCCGACATGCTGCAGTTCATGCGCACCGTGGCGATGGACGACATCGTCCCGGCCGTTCCCGCCACCGCCGGCGCCCCCGATGCCGCTGCCTCCACGGTGAACCCGGCGCAGGCTGCCCCTGCCCAGGCGCAGGCCCAGGAAGTGCAGTCGGCATCCTCCGCGGCCGGCACGGTGGACCTGACCCGGCGCGCCGGTGCCGTGCAGGCCCTGCAGGACTTCCAGAAGAACTACTACTGGCTGCTGCCCCAGGTGGCGCAGCGCCAGCTCGCACCGCTCTGGCGGCTGATGCAGGGCGAGGTCAATTTCGCCAGCGCCCGGCAGATGGT
>JAKONS010000150.1 GCA_022701845.1 Burkholderiaceae bacterium | reverse complement strand
TGCCGAGCGCCATCGCCGGCGGCGACGGCAACCGCGAATTCTTCATTCATGCAGAAAGGGCGCCATGAGCGCAGATTTTTCCCCGCTGCCGGCGCCCTCCGGGCCGGTCAGCTTCGAGTTCTTCCCGCCGAAGACGCCCGAGGGCGCGGTCAAGCTGCGCGCGGTGCGCCAGGCCTTGTATGCGCGCCGGCCCGAGTTCTGCTCGGTGACCTATGGCGCGGGCGGCTCGACCCAGGAAGGCACCTTTTCGACGGTGCGGGAAATCCTGGCCGAGGGCATGGACGCCGCCTCGCATTTCTCCTGCGTCGGCGCCACCCGCGCCTCGGTGCGCAGCCAGCTGCTGGAATTGCAGGCGATGGGCGTGCACCGTTTGGTGGCGCTGCGCGGCGACCTGCCGAGCGGCTACGGCGCGGGCGGCGAATTCGCCTATGCCAGCGATCTGGTCGAGTTCATCCGGGCCGAAACCGGCGACACCTTCCACATCGAGGTGGCGGCCTACCCGGAAATCCACCCCCAGGCCCGCACGCCCCAGGCCGACCTGCAGGCGTTCGCGGCCAAGGCACGCGCCGGCGCCGATTCGGCGATCACCCAGTATTTCTACAGCGCCGATGCGTATTTCCGCTTCGTCGACGAAGCGCTGGCACTCGGCGTCGAACTGCCGGTGGTGCCTGGCGTGATGCCGATCACCAGCTCGACCCAGCTGCTGCGCTTCTCCGACGCCTGCGGCGCCGAGATCCCCCGCTGGATCCGGCTGCGCCTGCTGTCGTACGGCGACGATGTGGAATCGATTCGCGCCTTCGGCCTGGACGTGGTCACCGACCTGTGCGAGCAGCTGGCCGCCGGCGGGGCGCCCGGCCTGCATCTCTACACGATGAACCAATCGACCGCGCCGCTGGCTCTGCTGGATCGGCTCGGCTGGAGCGCATGAGGGCGGGATGGCTGGCAGTCGCGGGCAGGAGCCCGGCGGCGCCCTGGGCGCTGCTGCTGGCGGCCGCGATCGTGCTCGAGGGTTGCGCCGGCGCCGCCACCGAGCACACCGCCGAGCCCGGTGCGGCCGACGCCGCTGCGCCACCTGCCGCAGCGCGTGCCCAGCGCCCGGTGCCGGCGCCCCTGCTGCCGCTGCAGCGCCTGCCGCCCACCGGCAAGGCCGACGCGGTCTCCCTGGTCACCCCGGTGATCTCCGACGGTGCGGTCGACCCCGAGGAAGACGCGGTCGAGCCCGGCATCGAATTCGAGCGCGGTGGCGCCTCCTGGTACGGCAGCCGGTTCCACGGACGGCGCACCGCCAGCGGCGAGCGCTTCGATCTGGCCGAACGCACCGCGGCGCATCGCAGCCTGCCCTTCGGCTCGATGGTGTGCGTGCGCAATCTGGCCAACGGACGGGCGGTGATGGTGCGGGTTAACGACCGCGGGCCGTCGTCGCGCAAGCGGGTGATCGACATCAGCCAGGCGGCGGCCGACGAACTCGCGATGGTCGGCATGGGTATCCAGACGGTCGCGCTGTCGCGCCCCGTCTCGGGGCAGACGCGCTGCGAATAGTGCATACAAAAAGTGCGTACCGAATCGGGTGCGCGCTTTTCGGGCGGCTTCGATGGTGTGGCGGCTGCCGGTGAATGGGCATGGGCCTGGCATGGGCTTTGCGTAAGATGCTTACCAATCTTCACAAACCCGTCACCGAATCCCTTTAGTGAGAGCCCATTCCATGAAGAAGTCGCTTATCGCCCTGTGCGCCGGCATCGCCTGCGTATCCGCTGCCCACGCACAAAGCAGCGTGACCCTGACCGGCCTGGTTGATCTGTATGCGGTGTCGGCCAAGGCGCCCGGCGTGAGCGGCCGCACCAACGGTGTGGAGAGCGGCGGCATGACCACGTCGTGGTTCGGCTTCACCGGCACCGAAGACCTCGGCGGCGGCCTCAAGGCCAACTTCAAGCTGACCTCGTTCCAGCGCTTCGACACCGGCGTGCCCGGCCGCTTCACCGGCGACGCGTTCTTCTCGCGCGACGCCAACGTCGGCCTGTCGGGCGGTTTCGGCGCGGTGACCCTGGGCCGCGGCCTGGCGCCCAACTTCCTGCCGACGATCCTGTTCAACCCGTTCGGCGACTCGTTCAAGTTCTCGCCGCTGGTGCTGCACAAGAACGTGGGCCTGTTCTCCAACCCGGGTTATGCGTCGTCCACCCCGGCCGACACCGGCTGGTCGAACGAGGTCATCTACACCACGCCTACCTTCGGCGGCCTCACGGTGAACCTGCACTACCAGTTCGGCGAGCAGAACAGCAGCACCAACAACGACAACCGCAAGAACCTGGGTGTCAACGCGGTCTACATGAACGGCCCGATCGGCCTGACCGGCTACTACGAGCACGACCAGGTCAACAACTACAACGGCAACACCGGCGCCAACGCACCGCTGACGCTGATCACCACGGCGGTCGGCGCGGCCAACGTGCCCACCACCAAGAAGGACTGGCTGCTGGGCGGCTCCTACGATGCCGGCATCGTCAAGGGCTTCCTGACCTACGGCCAGACCAAGACCGATTCGACCAACGTCGAATACAAGACCACCCAGATCGGCGCCTCGGCTCCTATCGGCGCCGGCAAGCTGCTGGCGAGCGTCGCCAGCACCAAGATCGACAACGCCGCGGCCACCATTCCCAACAAGCGCACCACCGCCACCGTGGGCTACGACTATTTCCTGTCGAAGCGCACCGACGTCTACGCCAACCTGATGTACGACCGCCTGACCAGCAACATCTCGAAGGGCAACGCCGTCGCCGTCGGTATCCGCCACCGGTTCTGATGGCGCGACGCAGCGGCTGGCTCCGGTCAGCCGCCGCTGTCGAGCGTGAATGCGGCCTTGGAGTCCTGCTCCAGGGCCGTTTTCATTTGCGGCAGGGCTTCGGCCAACTGCTCCTTCAGGGTGAAGGGCGGGTTGACCACGAACATGCCGCTGGCCGGCAGGCCCGGGCGCTTGTGGTCGACGCCGGGCAGCGCGGTCGGGGTCGGGGCCTTGCCGCCCTTGACGGTGAGGGTGACATGCAGCCAGGGCTTGCGCGCCTGGTTGCTGAGGGTCTTCAGCCGGCGCGGCAGGTCGTGCGCTTCGGCGCGGCCGATGATCGGATACCAGACCGCATAGGTGCCGGTGGCGAAACGCTTGAGGCTGTCGGCCACCATCGTCGCGGCGCTGGCGTAGTCGGACTTGAGCTCGTAGCTGGGATCGCACAGCACCAGCGCACGGCGGGCCGGCGGCGGGATGAATTTCTTCAGCCCCTCGAAACCGTCTTCGCGCAGCACCGCGATGCTGCGGCCGGCGTCGAGCTGGGCGATGTTGCCGGCGAGCGCGCGGGCGTCGGTCGGGTGCAGCTCGAACAGCTTCTGGCGATCGCGGTCGCGCCCGCGCAGCAGGCGCTCGGTGACGAAGGGCGAGCCGGGGTACACGGTGGCGCCGCCGGCGCGGTTGAATTCGGCGACCAGCTCCATGTAGTCGCGCAACAGCGCGGCGGGAGCGGGCGCATCGGCGCCGGCGAAGAACTGGCGCAGGCGGCCGATGCCGTCGAGCGACTCGCCGCTCTTGGTGGCGTAGTCGCCGTCGAGCCGGTAGAGGCCGGCGCCGGCATGGGTGTCGATGACGGTCAGCGCCGCCTCCTTCTGCACCATGTATTGCAGGATGCCGATCAACGTGGCGTGCTTGAGAACATCCGCGTGGTTGCCGGCGTGGAAGGCGTGTCGGTAGCTGAACATGATGGGGCGATGTTAACGACCCACGACGCGTATTGCGGCAGGGCGTGGAAACTTCCTATAATGGAAGGCTTCGCAGCGCTCTGGCAGGCTCCGCGGCGAAGTCGCTTCACCGCGAATACCGCCTAAGAGGTTTCCTTCAGAGAAACGCCGACCGCGGAAAAGAGCCGACGCCAAAACTCACTCGAAAATTCGAAAGAATAGTATGTCTACATTCAGCGCAAAACCCGCTGACGTGGTGCACGAGTGGTTTGTGATTGACGCGACCGACAAGGTCCTCGGACGGGTAGCCAGCGAAGTTGCCCTCCGTCTGCGCGGCAAACACAAAGCCATTTACACGCCTCACGTCGACACCGGCGATTTCATCGTCATCGTCAACGCTGCGAAGCTCAAGGTCACCGGCACCAAGTCGCTCGACAAGGTGTACTACCGTCACTCGGGCTATCCCGGCGGCATCACTGCCACCACCTTCCGCGATCTGCAAGCCAAGCATCCTGGCCGCGCACTCGAAAAGGCCGTCAAGGGCATGCTGCCCAAGGGTCCGCTCGGCTACGCCATGATCAAGAAGCTCAAGGTCTACGGCGGCGCGGAACATCCGCATACCGCCCAGCAGCCGCAAGCGCTGGAAATCTGAGGAGCCCGAAATGATTGGTGAATGGAACAATGGCACCGGCCGTCGCAAATCCAGCGTCGCCCGCGTGTTTATGAAAAAAGGCAGCGGCAAGATCACGGTCAACGGCAAGGACGTACAAGAGTACTTCGGCCGCGAAACCTCGATCATGATCGCCAAGCAGCCGCTCATGCTGACCAACCATGCCGAAACCTTCGACATCCAGGTCAACGTGCACGGCGGCGGTGAGTCCGGCCAGGCCGGTGCCACCCGCCACGGCATCACCCGCGCCCTGATCGACTGGGACGCCACCCTGAAGCCGGTGCTGTCCGCAGCTGGCTTCGTGACCCGCGACGCTCGTGAAGTCGAGCGTAAGAAGGTCGGCCTGCACTCTGCGCGTCGCCGCAAGCAGTTCTCGAAGCGTTAATCCGCACCGGGAAAATCCGCAAGAACCGCCGTCGTGGCGGTTTTTGTTTTTGGGCGATCGCCCTGATGCCGGGGCGGCAATCGCGCCGAGCCCGGCCCGTATCGCGCATTCTTGCTAGCATGCTCGTCTTGCGTGCCGCCTCTGCCGCTGGCACCGCACCCCTTTCACTGGAGTTGTTCATGAGCGCTGTAGCCGAAGCCATCACCGCCCCCTCCGCCATGCCGGAGCCGATCCTGTTCACCGACAGCGCTGCTGCCAAGGTGGCCGATCTCATCGCCGAAGAAGGCAATCCCGATCTCAAGCTGCGCGTTTTCGTGCAAGGCGGCGGTTGCTCCGGCTTCCAGTACGGATTCACCTTCGACGAAGTCACCAACGAAGACGACACCACCATGTCGAAGAACGGTGTCTCGCTGCTGATCGACGCGATGAGCTACCAGTACCTGATCGGCGCCGAGATCGACTACAAGGAAGATCTCCAGGGCGCGCAGTTCGTCATCAAGAACCCGAACGCCACCAGCACCTGCGGTTGCGGTTCGTCTTTCTCGGCCTGACCGCCTGAACAGCGAAAACCCGCCACCGGCGTTTTCGCTTTTGAATCGCAAGCCGCCCCCGGGGCGGCTTTTTCGTTGGCCGCCCGAAGTCCTGCCGCCCATGTCCACCGTTAGCCGCACCCCGTCGTCCGCTGCGTCACCGCTTCTCTGGCTGGTCGCCGCCGGGTTCTTCATGCAGACGCTGGACACCACCATCGTCAACACCGCCTTGCCCTCGATGGCGCGCAGCCTGGGCGAGAGCCCGCTGCGCATGCAGTCGGTGGTGGTGGCGTATTCGCTGGCGATGGCGATGCTGATCCCGGCGTCCGGCTGGATCGCCGACCGCTTCGGCACCCGGCGGGTGTTCTTCGGCGCGATCCTGGTGTTCGCCCTGGGCTCGCTGTTGTGCGCGCTGTCGCGCAACCTGGGCGAACTGGTCGCGGCACGGGTGCTGCAGGGCATGGGCGGTGCGTTGTTGTTGCCGGTGGGACGGGTGGCGGTACTGCGCGGTGTGCCGCGCTCGCAGTTCCTGCAGGCGATGAGTTTCGTCGCCATTCCCGGCCTCATCGGGCCGTTGCTGGGCCCGACCCTGGGTGGCTGGCTGGTGCAATACACCAGCTGGCACTGGATCTTCCTGATCAACCTGCCGGTCGGTGCGGTGGGCTGCATCGCCACGCTGATGCTCATGCCCGACAGCCGCGACCCGCATGTCGGCCGCTTCGACTTGGTCGGCTACGGATGGCTGGCGTTCGGCATGGTGGCGGTATCGCTGGCGCTCGACGGCCTGGCGGAGCTCGGCCTGCCGCAGGTGTCGGTGATGGTGCTGCTGGTGTTCGGGCTGGCCAGCCTGGCGGCCTACTGGCTGCACGCCCTGCGGCGGCCCGACCCGCTGTTCTCGCCGGCGCTGTTCTCGGTCCAG
>JAKONS010000147.1 GCA_022701845.1 Burkholderiaceae bacterium | reverse complement strand
ATACCAACCCGAGGAGTTCGGCCATGAACATCTCCAAGTTCTTCATCGACCGGCCGATATTCGCCGGCGTGCTGTCGCTGCTGATATTCCTCGGCGGCCTGATCGCGGTGCGCGGCCTGCCGATCTCGGAATACCCGGACGTGATCCCGCCCAGCGTGGTGATCCGCGCCCAGTACCCCGGCGCCAACCCGAAGGTGATCGCCGAGACGGTGGCCACGCCGCTCGAGGAAGCCATCAACGGCGTCGAGAACATGCTCTACATGAGCAGCCAGGCCACCACCGACGGCCTGATGACGCTGACGGTGACCTTCAAGCTGGGCACCGACCCCGACAAGGCGCAGCAGCTGGTGCAGAACCGGGTCTCGCGCGCCGAGGCGCGCCTGCCGGAGGAGGTCAAGCGGCTGGGCATCGTCACCATCAAGAGCTCGCCCGACCTGACGCTGGTGGTGCACCTGCTGTCGCCGAGCGGCCGCTACGACATGACCTACCTGCGCAACTACGCGGTGCTCAACGTGAAGGACCGCCTGGCGCGGGTGTCGGGCGTGGGCGACGTGCAGCTGTTCGGCTCGGGCGACTACTCGATGCGGGTCTGGCTCGATCCGCAGAAGGTGGCGCAACGCGGGCTGTCGGCCGCCGACGTGGTGGCCGCCATCCGCGGGCAGAACGTGCAGGCCGCCGCCGGCGTGGTGGGCGCATCGCCCGGCGTGCAGGGCATCGACGTGCAGCTGTCGGTGAATGCGCAGGGCCGCCTGCAGAACGAGGAATCCTTCGGCGAGATCATCGTCAAGACCGGCGCCGACGGCGCGGTGACCCGGCTGCGCGACATCGCCCGCATCGAGCTGGGCGCTGCCGACTACGCGCTGCGTTCGCTGCTCGACAACAAGGACGCGGTGGCGATCCCGATCTCGGCGGCGCCGGGCTCCAACGCCATCGCCATCAGCGACGGCGTGCGCGCGGTGATGGCCGACATCAAGCAGGCGATGCCCGAGGGCGTCGACTACGAGATCGTCTACGACACCACCCAGTTCGTGCGCGCCTCGATCGAGTCGGTGGTGCACACGCTGCTGGAAGCCATCCTGCTGGTGGTGCTGGTGGTGATCGTCTTCCTGCAGACCTGGCGCGCCTCGATCATTCCGCTGCTGGCGGTGCCGGTGGCGGTGATCGGCACCTTCGCGGTGATGCGCATCTCCGGCTTCTCGATCAACGCGCTGAGCCTGTTCGGGCTGGTGCTGGCGATCGGCATCGTGGTGGACGACGCGATCGTGGTGGTAGAGAACGTGGAGCGCAACATCGAGGCCGGCTTCAGCCCGCGCGAGGCCACCTACCGGGCGATGCGCGAGGTGTCGGGGCCGATCATCGCGATCGCCCTGGTGCTGGTGGCGGTGTTCGTGCCGCTGGCCTTCATCAGCGGGCTCACCGGCCAGTTCTACAAGCAGTTCGCGCTGACCATCGCCATGTCGACGGTACTGTCGGCGATCAACTCGCTGACCCTGTCGCCGGCCCTGGCCGCCTTGCTGCTGCGCCGCCACGACGCGCCGAAGGACGCGCTCACCCGCGGCATGGACCGGGTCTTCGGCCGCTTCTTCGCCGGCTTCAACCGGCTCTTCAACCGCAGCTCCGAGGCCTACGGCGGCGGTGTGCGGCGCGCCATCGGCCGCAAGGCGCTGATGGTGGCGATGTACCTGGTGATCGGCGTGCTCACCGTGGGCGTGTTCAAGGCGGTGCCGGGCGGCTTCGTGCCGGCGCAGGACAAGCAGTACCTGATCGGCTTCGCGCAGCTGCCCGACGGCGCCACGCTGGACCGCACCGAGGCGGTGATCCGGCGCATGGGCGACATCACCCTGAAGCAGCCGGGCGTGACCCACGCGATCCAGTTTCCGGGCCTGTCGATCAACGGTTTCACCAACAGCAGCAACTCCGGCATCGTGTTCGTGTCGCTCGACGACTTCGACAAGCGCAAGGGTGCGGGCATGAGCGCCGGCGAGATCGCCGGCCAGCTCAACGCGCAGTTCTCGCAGATCCAGGACGCCTTCATCGTGATGTTCCCGCCGCCGCCGGTGCAGGGGCTGGGCACCACCGGCGGCTTCAAGCTGATGCTGGAAGACCGCGCCTCGCTCGGCTACGACGCGATGGACGCGGCGCTGAAGGCCTTCATGGCCAAGGCCGCGCAGGCGCCGGAACTCACCGGGCTGTTCTCCAGCTTCCAGGTGAACGTGCCGCAGCTGTACGCCGACATCGACCGCACCAAGGCGCGCCAGCTGGGCGTGCCGCTGACCGACGTGTTCGAGACGATGCAGATCTACCTCGGCAGCCTGTACGCCAACGATTTCAACCGCTTCGGCCGGACCTATTCGGTGCGGGTGCAGGCCGACGCCGCCTACCGGGCGCGCGCCGAGGACATCGGCCTGCTGAAGGTGAAATCGACCACCGGCGAGATGGTGCCGCTGGCCGCGCTGATGAACGTGTCGCCCACCTTCGGGCCGGAGCGGGCCATGCGCTACAACGGCTTCCTGGCGGCCGACGTGAACGGCGGCGCCGCGCCCGGCTATTCCACCGGGCAGGCGCAGGAGGCGGTCAGGCGCATCGCCGCCGAGACCCTGCCGCCGGGCATCGGCTACGAATGGACCGACCTGACCTACCAGGAGATCCTGGCCGGCAATTCCGCGGTGCTGGTGTTCCCGATCGCGATCCTGCTGGTGTTCCTGGTGCTGGCCGCGCAGTACGAGAGCCTGACGCTGCCGCTGGCCATCATCCTGATCGTGCCGATGGGTCTGTTCGCGGCGATGACCGGGGT
>JAKONS010000141.1 GCA_022701845.1 Burkholderiaceae bacterium | reverse complement strand
CAGGCCGTCGGCCTGCGCGACCGCGTGCGGGGTGGTGACTTCAGTGTGCATGGGGCGTCCTCTTGGTGACGGGCATCGTGTGGGGTGGCCGCAGAAAGTTGCAACCTACACAGATCGTCACCGCGTCTGCCTACCGCGCTCTGTAGGAATTCACGAACGCCGGGATGCGCAAAGCACTGATTCGATGCCCACCGGTCGCGCCTTAAGCCGCCTTATGCCGCCTTACCCGCCTTGCCTCGCCCCCTCCGCCCCGCTTCGCGCTGCGCCGTTACCGCCCGGACATGCTCGCGAAGAGCGCCGGGTCGATCTGGCGGCCCTCGCGCAGCATGGTCTCGACCGCCGGCGCCGGCACCGCCGCACTGAACCAGTAGCCCTGCATCTGGTCGCACTGGCTGTCCGCCAGCAACGCCGCCTGGCCCTCGCTCTCGACACCCTCGGCGAGCACCTTCATCTGCAGCTGGTGCGCCATCGTGATGATGGCGCGGGTGATCGACACGTCCTGCGCCAGCGCGCTCACGTCGGGCACCAGCGAGCGGTCGATCTTGACCACGTCCACCGGCAGCCGGCGCAGGTAGCTCAGGCTCGAGTAGCCGGTGCCGAAGTCGTCGAGCGACACCTCGACGCCGATGGCGCGCAGCGCCGCCAGATGCTGCACCGCCTGGTCGAAGTTGCCGATCAGCATGCTTTCGGTGACCTCCACGCCGAACAGCCGGGGGTCGAGGCGGGCCGCCACGAGCAGGCTTTCGATGCGCCGCGCCAGGTCCGGCTGCAGCAGCTGGCGGGCCGACAGGTTGACCGCCATGCGCAGCGACGGCAGCCCGGCGCGCTGCCACGCGGCGGCCTGCTCGATCGCGCAGCGCAGCACCCAGTCGCCGATCGGCACGATCAGGCCGGTTTCTTCGGCGATCGGGATGAAGCGGTCCGGGGCGATGCGTCCCAGCGTCGGATGCCGCCAGCGCAGCAGCGCCTCGACGCCCACGATGCGGCCATGCCCGAGATCGAGCTGCGGCTGGTAGTGCAGCTCGAATTCGTCGTCGCGCAGGGCATGGCGCAGCCCCGTCTCCAGCAGAAGCCGATCCGGATCGTCGTCGTGCGGCGCCCCGGCATAGACGCTGGCCTGGTTGCGGCCCAGCAGCTTGGCCTGGTGCAGCGCGGCGTTGGCGCGGCGCAGCAGGGTGTCGGCATGGTCGCCGTCGGCCGGTGCGGTGGCGATGCCGATGCTGCAGGTGACATGCACCTCGTGCCCCTCGACCCACATCGGGCGCGCGACGGCGTCGAGCAGCGCCTGCGCCGTGCCCGGCGCGGGTGCGGGCGGCGCCGGCATCACCACCACGAACTCGTCGCCGCTGCGGCGCGCCACCAGGTCGACGCTGCGCACGGTGGCCGCGATGCGCTGCGCCACCTCGCGCAGCACCGCGTCGCCGACATGCGGGCCGAGGCCGTCGTTGATGCGCTTGAACCGGTCGAGCTCCAGCACCAGCACCGCGGTCTGGGTGCTGGTCTGCAGGGTGGCGGCCAGGCGTTCCAGCAGCAGCTGCCGGTTCGGCAGCCCGGTCAGCTGGTCGAACTGCAGCAGCTGCTGGATGCGGCGCTCGGCGGCGCGGCGTTCGCGCAGGTCGTCGATGCAGACATGGGCGAACGACGCCTCGTCGCTGGTCACCAGGCTGACCGACACGTCCACCGGGATCTCGTGGCCCTCCTGGTGGCGCACCGTGGTCTCGAAGCGCAGCGAGCCCCGTTCGCACAGTTCGCGCCAGCGCTGCGGCCACTGCAGGGCGTCGACCTGGGTGTCGACGTCGGGCACGCGCAGCCGCAGCAATTGCTCCCGGTCCAGCCCCAGCAGGCGGCAGGCCGCGGCATTGGCGTCGCGGTAGGCACCGTCGGGGCCGACCTGCAGCAGAGCGTCGTGGGTCTGTTCCACCGCATGGCGGGTGAGCTGCAGTTGCTGCTGCGCCTGCTCGCGTTCGCTCACGTCGCGCGCCGACGGGATCAGCCAGGCCACCCGGCCTTCCAGGTCGAACAGCGGCAGCAGCGAGAAATCCATCGACAGGACGGCGCCGCTGGTGGTGGCCACCCGCACGTCGAAGCGCGACGCCTCGCCGCGCAGCCCGTTGACCAGCGCCTGCCGGATCCGCTGCCGCGAGATCTCGCAGGACCGCCACCACGGCGTTTCGTCGAAACGCTGGCCGAGTACCCGATCCGACGCGATGCCGATGGCCTGCAGCGCCGCCTGGTTGGCATAGCGCAGCACGCCGTCGGTGTCGAGCAGCCCCGCGAAGATCGACGGACCCAGCCGGTCGAGCACTTCGTGCAGGGTCATCTTCGGGCCCGCTGGCGCGAGGCCGGCCGCCGTCAGCGCCGGCAAAGGCTCGTGGCGCGGGGCATCCTGGGGGGCTTTTAGGGTGGACATGGCACCAGTCTGGCGGGTGCCGTGCGCCGGCGGCAGGTGCAGTGGCCTGCACCGACGACCGGATCAGATGGTCGGCAGCGGTTCGGCCGCGGTGCGCGGTGCGTCGTCGACCAGCCTGGCGAGGGTCTGCACCGCGCGTTCCAGCGTTTCGCTCCAGGGCTGGCCGCAGGTCAGCCGGATGTGGTTGCGGAATTCGCCCCCCGCCGAGAACATCGGTCCAGGCGCCAGGCTGATGCGCTGGGCCAGCGCCGCCCGGTGCAGCGCCATCGCGTCGACGCCGGCCGGCAGCTCGACCCAGACGACATAGCCTCCGCTGGGCCGCGCCGCCCGCGTCCCCTCGGGGAAATGGCGGGTCACCGCGTCGAACAGGCCGGTGCGCTGCGCCTCCAGCGACCGGCGCAGCTTGCGCAGGTGGTGGTCGTAGCCGCCTTCCGCCAGATACGCCGCCAACGCCGCCTGCACCGGAATCGATCCCGACAGGCTGGTCGACAGCTTGAGCCGTTCGACCTCGCGGGTGAACCGGCCGGGCACCGCCCAGCCGATGCGGTATCCCGGCGCCAGACACTTGGAGAACGAGGAGCAGTGCAGCACCAGCCCGCGGCGGTCGAAGGCCTTGGCCGGCGGCGGCGGCACCGCGCCTTCGTAGAGTTCGGCATAGACGTCGTCTTCGATCAACGGCACCTCGTGCCGCGCGAGCAGCGCCACCAGTTCGCGCTTCTTGGATTCGGGCATCAGGCTGCCGAGCGGGTTCTGGAAGTTCGTCATCAGCCAGCAGGCCGTGGGACGGTGCCGCTCGAGCACCTGCGCCAGCCGGCCGAGATCGATGCCTTCGCGCGCATGCGTCGGCACCTCGATGGCGCGCAGGCCGAGGCGTCGCAGCGCCTGCAGCGCCACATAGAACGTCGGCGACTCCACCACCACCGCGTCGCCCGGCCGCGCGACCGCATTCAGGCAGAGGTTCAAGGCCTCCATCGCACCGTGGGTGAGCACGATCTCCTCGCAGCCGATCTGCATGCCGTGCAGCAGATAGCGCTTCGCGATCTCGCGTTTGAGCCGCAGATTGCCGGGCGGCAGGTCGTCGGCCATGCGCCAGGGGTCGAGGCGCCGCATGCTCGACACCAGCGAGCGGCGCAACCGGTCGAGCGGGAACAGTGTCGGACTGAGGAAGGCGGAGCCGAATGGCACGATGTTGCGCGAACGTGCGGTGCCGAGGCAGGCGTAGATCAGGTCGTTGATCTCGACCGGTTCCGAGCCGGACCGCGGTTGAGATGGCGGCGGCTCCGGCAAGGTGGCGCCGCCCGGCCGGGCCGCGACGTAATAGCCCGAGCGCGGCACCGCACGCACCAGCCCGCGGGATTCGAGCAGGTAATAGGCCTGGAAGACGGTGCTGGCGCTCAGCCCCCGGCTGGCGCAGGCCTGGCGCACCGACGGTAGCCGGTCGCCGGGCCACAGCACCCCCTGGACGATCTGCTGCTCGAGTTCACGAGCCAACAGTTCGTAGCGGGTCGAGGCGGCGTTCGGGCGCTGTTGCATGGTGGTGGCACCGTGCCCTTCATGACAGCCGGAAGATAGGCGTCGTGTACCAGTCTATCCATTGCGGCCACCGATGCAAGACTTCGCTTCCGCGACACGGCAAACCCGGCGGCACGCCAGCCCCGCCCGCCGAGATGAAGCCCGAAGTCGCCTGGCGGATTCAGCGCCGGGTGGCCGCGTGGGTGGCCAAGGCGACCACCGCCACACCCGCCGCGACGATCAGCGCATCCTCGATGAGGCCGCTGCGGGTCTGACCGATGCTCCGCATCGCACGCTTGCGCACCGCCAGCGTCGCATAAGCCAGGGGCACCGCTACCGCGACCGCGGTTGCGGCGCCGGCGCGCTCCTCGCCTGCCGGCGCCAGCGCGGCACCGGCGATGCCGGCACTCGACACCCGCGCCAGCAGGCCGAGGAACACGGTGCGGTCGGGCGCCGACTTCATCTTGTCGCCGAACAGTTCACCGACGCCCATCGCCAGGGCGCCCGCCTTGAAGAGCGGGCGGTCCAGCAGCGCCAGAGTGCCGGGCGTCCGGCGACCGAGCAGCCGGGCCGCGGCGATCGACGCCATGGGGGTCATCGAGCGGGCGCTGGCCACTGCGCCGATCAGGGCCGAATAGAGAAAGTCGCCGAGTTTCATGGTGGTTCCGTTCATAAAAGCGGGCGAGTGTCCCTGCCGGGACGCATGTCGCGCCCGCTGCGAACCACCCCAATCGCTGTAGGAACGGAAGTTATTCGCGGGCGGGCCGCCCCACGCTGGTCGCCGGCATCCGACACAGGGGCGATGTCGATGCAGCCGATGATGCGAGCCCCGCAGCCCGAAAATTGCGCAGAGGCTCCGTAAACCGCCCCCCGGCAGGTTTTCCGCAACCGACCGCTCCTCCTCCCACCGTGAAGTCCTTCCTGCCATCGCTGCGCGCCGCGTTCGCCACCTCCAGCCAGACGGTCGATGCCCGGGAACGCTGGCGCGCCCTGCTGGGCGCCGGGCTCGGCGTGCTCTTCGCCGGGGCCGTCTGCCGGTGGCTGGTGCCGGTCGGGGGCGCGGGCC
>JAKONS010000131.1 GCA_022701845.1 Burkholderiaceae bacterium | reverse complement strand
GCGTCTACCAATTCCGCCACCTGGGCATTTCAGGGAAAACACGATTCTATACCAAGAAAATGAGTTCCATCAACAACACCGCCGATGAATTCAACGCCACCGTCCAGGGTCACCGGGACGGCCACGGCTTCCTGCAGCGCGACAACGGCGAATCCGATATCTACCTGCCCGCCAACGAGATGCGCGCGGTACTGCACAAGGACCGCGTCAAGGCGCGCATCGTCCGCCATGACCGCAAGGGCCGTCCCGAAGGCAAGGTGGTCGAGATACTGGAGCGTCCGCCGCAGCCGATCATCGGCCGCCTGCTGCAGGAGAGCGGCATCTGGCTGGTCGCCCCGGAAGACAAGCGCTACGGCCAGGACATCCTGGTGCCGAAGACCGCCATCGGCGATGCCAAACCCGGCCAGGTGGTCGTGGTCGAACTGACAGAACCTCCGGCGCTGTATGGCCAGCCGGTGGGGCGGGTGGTGGAAGTGCTGGGCGAGGTCGACGATCCCGGCATGGAGATCGAGATCGCGGTGCGCAAATACGGCGTGCCGCACGAGTTCTCGGACGATGGTCTGGCAGCCGCCAAGGCGCTTCCCGACAAGGTTCGTCCGCAGGATCGCAAGGACCGCGTCGACCTGCGCGACGTGCCGCTGGTCACCATCGACGGCGAGGACGCCCGCGATTTCGACGATGCGGTGTATTGCGAGCCGGCACGCGTCGGCCGTGGCAAGGGATGGCGATTGCTGGTCGCCATCGCCGACGTCAGCCACTATGTGAAGACGGGCGATGCGATCGACATCGACGCCTACGACCGGGCCACGAGCGTGTACTTCCCGCGGCGGGTGATTCCGATGCTGCCGGAAAAGCTCTCCAACGGCCTGTGTTCGCTGAATCCCGAGGTCGAGCGGCTGTGTATGGTCTGCGACATGCTGGTCACCGCCAAGGGCGAGGTGCATGCCTACCAGTTCTACCCGGCGGTGATGTTCAGCCATGCCCGGTTCACCTATACCGAGGTCGCGGCGATCCTGTCGAACACCCGCGGCCCGGAAGCAGCCCGTCGCAAGGAGCGCGTCGGCGACCTGCTGAATCTGGCGGACGTATACCGCGCCTTGCTCGGCGCACGCGGCGTGCGGGGCGCGGTCGATTTCGAGACCACCGAAACGCAGATCGTCTGCGACGAGAACGGCCGCATCGAAAAGATCGTGCCCCGCACCCGCAACGAGGCGCACCGGGTGATCGAGGAAGCGATGCTGGCGGCCAACGTCTGCAGCGCGGATTTCATCCTGCAGGGCAACCAGCCCGGGCTCTACCGGGTGCACGAAGGCCCGACGCCCGAGAAAAAAGAGATTCTGCGCGGCTATCTGAAGGCGATGGGTGTGGGCATGACCATCGGCGACGAGCCGACGCCGAGCGAATTCCAGGCGATCGCCCAGGCCACGAAGGACCGTCCGGACGCCCAGCAGATCCACAACATGCTGCTGCGCTCGATGCAGCAGGCGATCTACACGCCGTTCAACAGCGGGCATTTCGGTCTGGCCTACGAGGCCTATACCCACTTCACCAGCCCGATCCGCCGCTATCCCGATCTGCTGGTGCATCGCGTCATCAAGGCCATCCTCGGCAAGTCGAAGTACCAGTTGCCCAACCTGCCCACGCCGGGCGAGGCGCATGCCAAGCTGGCCAAGCGTCTCGCGCAGCGCGTCAAGGCGCCGTCGCAGAAGCCGATGAAGGTGGTGGGTACCGCCCTGGATATGCAGGCCTGGGAAGCCGCGGGCCTGCATTGCAGCGCCAACGAGCGCCGGGCCGATGAGGCCAGTCGCGATGTCGAGGCATGGCTCAAGTGCAAATACATGCGCGAGCATCTGGGCGAGGAGTTCGGCGGCGTGGTCACTGCGTGCACCACCTTCGGCATCTTCGTGACGCTCGACGCGATGTACGTCGAAGGCCTGGTGCACATCACCGAGCTGGGCGGCGAGTATTTCCGCTTCGACGAGGCGCGCCAGGAGCTGCGCGGCGAGCGCACCGGCATCCGCTATGCGGTCGGCACCCGACTGCGGGTCCAGGTCAGCCGGGTCGATCTGGACGGCCGGAAGATCGACTTCCGTCTGGTGCGGGAGGGCGAGGACCTGCCGGTGCGCACCCAGCGCGACAAGGCCGGTCGCGATGCATCCGGCGGCGGTACGGCTGCGAGCCCTGCGCCGGAAAAGCGCGGTGCGCGACCGCATGGCCGCAAGAGCGACGGCCCGGACACCAGTGTTTCGCCGATCCAGGCGCTGAAGTCATCGGTCAAGAAGGCTGCCGCGGCCGCCAAAGGCAAATCCCGCAAGCCGCGACGCTGAGTCGCGACGCAGCTGCGGTGCGGGCACACGCACCGTGGCGGCGTTCCACAGAAATCTGAATCAGGGCGGTCTTTTATGTCGATCGGAAATTCAACGAACCCATTGGCGCCGCTTGCACGCGGCATCGCCGTCGTGACCGGCGCAGGGAGCGGTATCGGCCGCGCCGCGACGCTGGCCTTGTTGCGTGACGGCTGGTCGGTGGTTCTCGCCGGGCGCCGGGCGGCGTTGCTCGACGACGTCATCGCACAAAGCGGTGCCGGCGAGCGCGCCCTGGCCGTGCCGACCGATGTCTCGCAAGCGGACGCGGTCGCCGCGCTTTTCGCTGCGGCGGTGCAACGGTTCGGACGGGTCGATCTGCTGTTCAACAACGCCGGCACCGGCAACCCGCCCGGTCCGTTCGAAGACTGGACGCCGGAGCAGTGGCGTGGCGTGGTCGACATCAATCTCAACGGCATGTTCTTCTGCATGCAGCAAGCGTTTCGCACCATGCGTGACCAGTCGCCCCGCGGTGGTCGCATCATCAACAACGGCTCGATCTCGGCCCATACGCCGCGGCCCAATTCGATGGCCTACACCGCCACCAAGCATGCCGTGGCGGGGCTGACGAAGACCGGTGCGCTGGACGGCCGCAGGCACGACATCGCGGTCGGCCAGATCGACGTGGGCAATGCCGGCACGCCGCTGGCGTCGCGCATGGCAGATGGCGTTCCGCAGGCGCATGGCGGGGTCGCCCCGGAGCCGTTGATGGATGTCGATGTGGTCGGGCAGTCGGTGTTGTACATGGCCAACCTGCCGCTGGAGGCCAATGTGCTGTTCCATACGGTGATGGCGACGAAGATGCCTTTCGTCGGCCGCGGCTAGATCGAAAGCGGCGGCGGCATCAGCGGTCGGCGGCCTGGCGCGCCAGACCGCCTGCAGTCAGCGGGAGGTGGGGCGGCCAGGCGTCGGCGAGCGCGCCGTGGTGATACACCGCATCGCGCGCTGCAGCGAACACTGCACCGATCGGTATTTCGCCGTCCGCTTCGATCGCTGCCAGCCTTGCCCCGGTCATGCCGGCGAGCACGTCGCCGGTGCCTGCGGTGGCCAGGCGGCCGTTACCGGTCGGGTTGACCGCAATGGTCTTGCCCGGTGCAGCCACCACGGTGCCTGATCCTTTCAACACGGCAACGCAGTGGTAGCGCTCTGCCAGGCGTACGGCCGTTGCCAGTCGGTCGGCCTGGACGGCGGCGGTGTCTGTCGCCAACAGGCGTGCGGCTTCCAGCGGGTGAGGCGTCAGGATGGTCGACAGGCCATCGGCAGCCCGCGCGCGCAGTGCGCGCTGCAGGGAGTCGTCGGCCGCCACGGCGTTCAGCGCGTCGGCGTCCAGCACCAGGCGTCGTGCTTCTTTCAACACGCGCGGCAGTTCATCGCGGATCGCTTCGCCGCCGCCGCACCCGCACACGACGGTGCCGCGGCCCAGGTCGAGCGCCTTGGAGGATCGGAGCATCAATTCGGGCTGCGCGGTATCGACCGCGATCTGGTCATCCGTATCCAGCAGTGCGACCAAAACCCGACCGGCACCGGCGTGCAAGGCTGCGCTGCCGGCCAGCAACGCGGCTCCCGCCATGCCCATGCCGCGCCGGCCCAATCCCTCGCCACCTAGCACGGTCACGTCGCCGTAGCTCCCTTTGTGCGAGGCGTGGGTGCGCTCCGCTTCCACCGGAAGTCCGCTCAACCAGGCAGTCGGCGACGTACCGTCGAAGTCTGCGTAGTGGATGCCGAGATCGTCCCACCACACTTCACCGGCGGCATCGCGTCCGTGTCCGGTGAAGAGACCGGGCTTGAGTGTGAGCAGTGCGAGGGTATGGCGCGGACCGCGCGATGGTGAAGGGTCGAAGCCATCCAGATATTGCCCGGTCGTCGCATCGAGACCGCTGGGTACATCCACCGCCAGGACCGAGCAGGGGACATCATGCAAGGCCTGGAGACATCGCTGCATGGCGTCGGACGGCATCCGGGGCACAGCGCCGATACCCAGCAACGCATCGATGCAGAGGTCGAGGCTTCCCAGGTGGGCGGGCGGGTGGTCGACGAAAGGCACGCCGGCATCGCGCGCGCGTCGGTAGGCCCAGAGCGCATCCGGCGGCATGCGTGCGGGGTCGCCTGTGTGCGTCACCGATACGTGCCGGCCCGCAAGATGCAACTGCGCCGCTGCCTCGAAGCCGTCGCCGCCGTTGTTTCCGGGTCCGCAGGCGATCCATACGGTTCGGCTGTGCGGTGCCAGGGACTGCGCCAGGCGTGCGACAGCCGCGCCGGCGGCCTGCATCAGGGTGTGGGGCGCGAGGCGTGCGTGTGCGAGAAGTTCGATCCGGCGGTTTGCAGCGGAGTCGAAGAGCGGATGGGGCTGGCGCGTGTCGAGGCGATGGATCATGGGCAGTGCTGGGGTTTGGCCGGATGCTATACTCGTGCGGTTTCGCCCAATGGCATCCCGCCGTGGTGGCGAAACAAATCGCAAACCGGGCCAGCCAAGGTGTCGCGACGCACGAGCCAACCTTCGCAGTTGGCAGGTGTCGCGATGACGGCCCGGATTTCAGACCCAACCTTCTGGAGTATTTACTATGTCCGCAACCATGCGCGAAATGCTGGAAGCCGGTGTCCACTTCGGTCACCAAACCCGCTTCTGGAACCCCAAGATGGCCCCGTTCATCTTCGGCCACCGCAACAAGATTCACATCATCAACCTGGAAAAGACCCTGCCGCTTTTCCAGGAAGCTGAAAAGTTCGTCAAGCAGCTGGCAGCCAATCGCGGCACCATTCTGTTCGTCGGCACCAAGCGTCAGGCGCGTGACCTGGTTTCGGCCGAAGCGCAACGCGCTGGCGTTCCGTTCGTCGACCAGCGTTGGCTCGGCGGCATGCTGACCAATTTCAAGACGGTCAAGACCTCCATCAAGCGTCTGAAGGACCTGAAGGCTCAGCAGGAATCCGGCCTGGCAGCCATGAGCAAGAAGGAGCAACTGACCTTCTCGCGCGAAATCGCCAAGCTTGAAAAAGACATCGGCGGTATCCAGGACATGGCCACCCTGCCTGATGCCATCTTCGTGATCGACGTCGGCTACCACAAGATTGCGATCTCGGAAGCCAAGAAGCTGGGCATTCCGTTGATCGGCGTGGTGGATTCCAACCATTCCCCCGAAGGCATCGACTACGTCATTCCTGGCAACGACGACTCGGCCAAGGCCGTGGCGCTGTATGCCAAGGGCATGGCCGACGCCGTGCTCGAAGGCCGCGCCAGCTCGGGCAATGAAGTGGTGAAGACCGCTGCCCCCGGCGAAGCCGGCGATGAATTCGTCGAAGTCGAAGAGGGCGCGTCCGCCTGAGTGCGACGCACCGTCGCCGCTCCGGCGTATGAAAAGGGGCTCGTCGCCCCTTTTTTTTAGCCGGCATCGCGTCGATGCCCCGGATAGATAGAACTGAACCGCATACGGAGAATGAACTGATGGCTGCAATTACCGCAAGCATGGTGGGTGAACTGCGCGCGAAGACCGACGCGCCGATGATGGAATGCAAGAAGGCCCTGACGGAGGCCGAAGGCAACATGGAAAAGGCCGAAGAGCTGTTGCGCGTCAAGCTGGGTACCAAGGCAGGCAAGGCCGCATCGCGCATCACTGCCGAAGGCGTCGTTTCCAGCTTCATCGAAGGCACCTCGGGCGGCCTGATCGAGGTCAACAGCGAAACCGATTTCGTCAGCAAGAACGACAGTTTTATGGCCCTGGCCAAGGCCGCGGCCGAACTGGTCGCCAAGCACGATCCTGCCGATGTCGCTGCCCTGGGCGCGCTCGCCTATGAGCAGGACGGTTTCGGCCCCACGCTCGAAGATGTGCGCAAGGGTCTGATCGGCAAAATCGGCGAGAACATGTCTTTCCGCCGCTTCAAGCACTTCGGCGGCACCAAGCTGGCCTCCTACCTGCACGGCTCGCGCATCGGTGTCGTCGTGGAATTCGAAGGTGACGATGTCGCTGCCAAGGATGTCGCGATGCACATCGCCGCGATGAAGCCAGTCGCCCTGACCAGCGCCGACGTGCCTGCCGATCTGATCGAAAAAGAGCGTTCGGTCGCCGCAGCCAAGGCTGCGGAGGACAAGTCGAAGGCCGAAGCCGAAGGCAAGCCGGTGCAGTCTGACGAGATCGTCACCAAGCGCATCGAAGGTGGCGTGCAGAAGTACCTCAAGGAAGTTTCCCTGTTCAACCAGGTCTTCGTGAAGGCATCCGACGGCAAGCAGACGGTCGAGCAGATGCTGAAAGCGGCCAACACCACCATCAAGGGCTTCACGCTCTATGTGGTGGGTGAGGGCATCGAGAAGAAGGTGGACGACTTCGCTGCCGAAGTCGCCGCGCAGGTCGCTGCCGCCAAGGCCGCAGCCTAAGCCAGTGCACACGGCCGGTTCTCGCGCGAGCGGGGCCGGCCGTCGTTTTATCCAGAGTCGTCGAACCCCCTTGCCTTTCCAGGAGCCTTCCATGCCCGATACCCCCTCGCCCGCCCTGAAGCGCATCCTGCTCAAGTTGTCCGGCGAGGCCCTGATGGGCGACGATGCCTTCGGCATCAACCAGGCCACCATCGTGCGCATGGTCCAGGAGGTCGCAGAGGTCTCCCGCCTGGGCGTGCAGGTGGCGGTGGTGATCGGTGGCGGCAACATCTTTCGCGGTGTCGCGGGAGGTGCTGTCGGCATGGACCGCGCCACTGCCGATTACATGGGCATGTTGGCGACGGTGATGAACGCGCTGGCACTGGCCGACGCCATGGACAAACAGGGGCTGACCGCTCGCGTGATGTCCGCCATCGGCATCGAGCAGGTGGTCGAGCCCTATGTGCGACCGAAGGCCTTGCAGTACCTGGAAGAAGGCAAGGTGGTAGTGTTTGCCGCCGGCACCGGCAACCCGTTCTTCACCACCGACACCGCCGCTGCGTTGCGTGGCGCCGAAATCGGCGCCGAGCTGGTGCTGAAGGCGACCAAGGTCGACGGCGTGTACACCGCCGATCCCCACAAGGATCCCACCGCTACCCGGTATTCCCGCATCAGCTTCGACGACGCCATGTCGCAGAATCTGGGCATCATGGACGCCACGGCCTTCGCCCTGTGCCGCGACCAGAAGCTGCCGATCCGCGTCTTTTCGATCATCAAGCACGGCGCCTTGAAGCGTGTGGTGATGGGCGAGGACGAAGGCACCCTGGTGCACGCCTGAACCATCGAGAGAAGTCAGATGACCATTGCCGACATCAAAAACACCGTCGAGGGCAAGATGGATCAGTCGATCCTCGCCTTCAAGAACAACCTCACCAAGATCCGCACCGGCCGCGCCAATCCGGCGATGCTCGATTCGGTGCAGGTCGATTACTACGGCTCGCCGGTTCCCTTGAGCCAGGTCGCCAACCTGTCGCTCATCGATTCGCGCACGATCAGCGTTCAGCCGTGGGAAAAGGGCATGGGCCCGAAGATCGAAAAAGCCATCCGCGAAAGCGATCTCGGCCTGAATCCCGCGTCGATGGGCGATCTGATCCGTGTGCCGGTTCCAGCGATGAGCGAGGAGCGGCGCAAGGAGATGACCAAACAGGTCCGCTCGGAAGGCGAAAACGCCAAGATCGCGGTGCGCAACCTGCGTCGTGATGCCAACGAGTCGGTCAAGAAACTGGTCAAGGACAAGCTCGCTTCCGAAGACGACCAAAAGCGCGCCGAGGGCGATGTGCAGAAGGTCACCGACCGCCATATCGTCGACATCGACAAGCTGGTCGCTGCCAAAGAGCAGGAAATCATGGCGGTCTGAGCCCGCCTCAGTCGACCTTCATGGGTGAACCCCACGTTCCCCGCCATATCGCGATCGTCATGGACGGCAACGGCCGCTGGGCGACACGGCGCTTCCTGCCCCGCCTTGCGGGCCATCGACAAGGGGTCGAATCGCTGCGCCGATGTGTCGACGCATGTTCGGTTCGCGATGTAGAGGTGCTGACAGTCTTTGCCTTCTCTTCGGAGAATTGGAAACGCCCGGCGGATGAAGTCGGTGCCTTGCTCGAACTGCTCGCCAAGGCGCTGGCCCGCGAAGTTCCCCGGTTGCACCAGAACGGCATTCGCCTGTTTTTCGTCGGTGATCGGAGCGGGCTGCCGCCCCGCGTCCATCAGGGCTTCAACGACGCCGAGACATTGACGGCAGGCAACACGCGCATGTCGCTCAACGTGTGTTTCAACTACGGTGGCCGTTGGGACATCGTGCAGGCCGCGCAGGAACTGGTTGCGCGCGGCGAAACGATCACCGAGGACGGTCTACACCGGGCGCTGTCCCTGTCCCATGTGCCGGATCCCGACTTGCTGATCCGCACCGGTGGCGAGCGACGCATCAGCAACTTCCTGTTGTGGCAATGCGCTTATTCGGAGCTGTTCTTCAGCGAGTGCCTGTGGCCCGATTTCGACGAGGCCGCACTCGACGAAGCTTTGGCAGACTATCGCCAGCGCGAACGCCGTTTCGGCCGCACATCCGCGCAGGTCGCCAGCCCCGGCGCATCCTGAACGATTCCCTTCCTGAACCCACGACCGAACCGGCGATCCGGCAAAGGAAAAAATTCCATGCTCAAGCAGCGCGTACTGACCGCCATCGTTCTTCTGGCGATCATTTTTTCGGCCCTGATCGTGCAGTCGCCACTGCCATTCTGTGCTGTGGCGGTAGCCGCTATTGCAGCCGCTTCCTGGGAGTGGGGGCGACTCAATGGGTGTGCCGATACCGGCGCACTCGGTATGGCGATCGTCTCGCTGGTGCTGTGTGTGGCGGCATGGCAGTTCGGTTTGATGGCGCGCCCGACGCCGGTGCTGTGGACGATCGTGGGAGGCGCATGGGTCCTCGTCGGCGGGCTGTTGCTGCGTCGCGGTGTGGCGGGCTGGGCGAAGGTGCCGCGGGCGCTTCGGTTGGTGGGCGGCCTTGTCGCCCTGTGCGTCGCCTGGCTGGCCATCGCGCAAGCCCGTTTCGTGGGCACCAATTTCCTGCTTTCGGTCATGGTGCTGGTCTGGGTGGCCGATATCGCCGCTTATTTCGCCGGTCGTGCCTTCGGCATGCGGTTCACCAAATCGAAGCTGGCGCCATCGATCAGCCCGGGTAAAAGCTGGGAAGGCGTGTGGGGCGGCATGGTGGGGGTGCTGGTGATGGCGCTGGTCTGGATCTGGGCCGATCGCAGTAACGGACTCGTGCCGGCGAGCCTCTACAGCATGCTGGCTGCACGCGGCGTGTGGCTGCTGGTGCCGGCCGTCATCTTTCTGGCGGCCATGAGCGTGGTCGGAGACCTGGTGGAGTCGCTCGTCAAGCGCAGCGCTGGCGCGAAGGACAGCAGCCAGCTGCTGCCGGGTCACGGCGGCGTGCTCGACCGCATCGATGCGCTGCTGCCGGCCGTGCCGCTGGCCATGATGTTGGCGACGGCGGTGGGCCTGTGAGCGCTGGAAGCGGCAGCGGTGCTGCGATGCCGGTGCATGGCCATCGACAGCGGCTGGCGATTCTCGGAGCTACCGGCTCCATCGGCGCCAGCACGCTGGATGTCGTGGCGCGCCATCCCGACCGCTTCGAGGTGTTCGCGCTCTGCGCGGGTAGCCAGGTCGATGCGCTGTTCGCGTTGTGTTGCCGCTTTCGGCCGACCTACGCCGCCATGGCGTCCGAACCGCATGCGGCCGCACTGCGCGACAAGCTGCAGGCCGAGGGTGTGCCGACCCGCGTGCTGAGCGGCAACGCGGGGGTGGAGGAGATCGTCGCCGATCCGGCGGTCGATGCGGTCATGGCCGCCATCGTCGGTGCGGCGGGTCTGGGTCCTTGCCTGGCGGCTGCGCGCACCGGAAAGCGGCTGCTGCTGGCGAACAAGGAGGCGATCGTCGTCGGCGGCCGTTTTTTCATGGACGCGGTCGCTGCGGGCGGTGCCACGCTGTTGCCTATCGATAGCGAACACTCCGCCATCTTCCAGTCGCTTCCGGACGATCCGGCCACCTGGGAGCGGCGGGTCGAAAAGATCATTCTCACCGCGTCGGGCGGACCGTTTCGCACACGGGACCCCGCCACCTTGCGTGACGTGACGGTGGAGCAGGCCTGTGCGCACCCCAACTGGTCGATGGGCCGAAAGATTTCGGTCGATTCCGCCACGATGATGAACAAGGCGCTCGAAGTGATCGAGGCCCGGCACCTTTTCGGCCTCCCGCCGGCACGCATCGAGGTGGTGATCCACCCGCAGAGCATCGTGCACTCCCTGGTGCAGTACCGCGACGGATCACTCGTGGCGCAACTCGGCATGCCCGACATGCGTGTGCCGATCGCCTACGGCCTCGCCTGGCCGGAGCGCATCGAAAGCGGCACGCCGCGCCTCGATTTCGCCTCCGTCGCCGCGATGACCTTCGAGCCACCGTCGGCGCAACGTTTTCCGGGTCTGCGCCTGGCTTGGGAAGCGCTCGAAGGTCCGGACGGCACCACGGCGGTGTTGAATGCGGCCAACGAAATCGCGGTGCAAGCCTTTCTCGACGGCCGCATACGCTTCGACGAGATCCACGCGGTGAATCTGCACACGATCGACACGGTTACGCCCGACGCGCCCGATTCGCTGGAGGCGCTCCTGGCGCTGGATGCCCGTGCGCGCCGCGAGGCCGAAGTCATCGCTGCGCGGCTGT
>JAKONS010000112.1 GCA_022701845.1 Burkholderiaceae bacterium | reverse complement strand
CCCAGCCCGCCGTGTTCCCGTGGCCAGGCCGGTGCCAGCCAGCCCAGGCGCGACAGCGTCATGTACCAGTCCTTCGACTGGGCCCAGGTCTGCCGGTAGGGCAGGTAGCGGCGCTCCTGCGGATAGTGGCGGGCGAACAGCGCGCGCACCAGGCGGCGGAAGTCGGCCTCGGGCATCGCGTCCCAGTCGGCGTCGGTCGGAAAGGTGTCGTGGGCGGCGGCGGTTTCCTGCGCGCTGGCGGCCTGCGGCGCCGCCGCGCGCGACGCCAGCGCGGCGAAGCGCCGGCGGTGCGCGGCCGCGTTGCCGAGCCGGGCCGACAGCGCCATGGCGCGGCGGAAATACAGCCCGATGTCGCATTCGAAAGTGGTGCCGATGGCGCCGTGCAGCTGGATCGCCGCGCGGCACATCTCGGTGGCGGCGAAACCGCAGCGGGCCTGGGCGCGGCTGGCGGCCCGCGCCAGGGCGTCGGCATCGTCGACGCCAGCGGCCAGTGCCTGCGCCAGCGCTTCCTTCAGGCAGGCCTCGGCCAGTTCGACCTGCATCCAGCCGTCCACCAGCCGGTGCTGCAGCGCCTGGAAACTGCCGATCGGCTTGCCGAACTGCACCCGGTCGCACAGGTACTGGCGGGTGATCTCCAGCGCGCGCCGGGCGATGCCGGCCAGCTCGGCGCTCTGGGCGATGCGGGCGATGTCGTTGGCGCGGCGCAGCGCCTGCAGGGCGGCCTCGCCGGTGGCCAGCAGTGCGTCGGCGCCGACGGCGCTGCCGTCCAGCACCAGGTCGCACTGGGCGCTGCCGTCGACCGCCAGGCGCTCCACCGGCGGCTGCGCCAGCGCGTCGGCCGGCAGCCAGGCCAGGGCGGGGGTGCCGTCGTCCAGGGCGATCAGCACGATCCAGCCATCGGCACCGGTGGCCGGCTGCACGAAGCGCAGCGTGCCCGACAGCACCAGCCGCTCGCCCTGGCGCTGCGCCCGGGCCTCGGCGGCCCGCACCTCGGTCTGCGCCATCGCCGACTGCCAGGCGACGCCGGCCACGACGGTGCCGCCGGCCATGCCGGCCAGCAGTGCGGTGCGCCGTGCGCCCGCCGGCAGCGATGCGACCAGCTGCACCGGATGCACGCCGGCATCGACGAAGGGTTCGGGCAGCAGATGGCGGCCGGCCTGCTGGGCGATGGCGCAGACCTCGGCCAGGCCGAGGCCCAGGCCGTCGTCGGCCTCGGGCACCAGCATCGCCAGCCAGCCGAGCTCGGCGATCTGCGCCCAGTAGGCGCGCTCGAAGCCGCCGGGGGCCTGCTGCAGCGCGCGCACCCGGTGGCGCTGGTCGGTGGCGCCGAGGAAATCGGCGGCGCTGTCGCGCACCGCGGCCAGCTCGGCCGATGCCTGGGAGGCCGCGTGGTCGGCGGCCGTGGGTGTGCTCGTCATGGCGTTTTTCTTCCGGCAGTGCCGTGTGTGTCTCCTGTACTCCCCGACGACGGGGGGCCAGACTTGGGCGGACATTCTGGAATGCACCCGGCCGGCCAGCTATCCACCCCGGGCGCATAGCTGCTATGAACCCCGCCGCAGGCACGCCGGACCGCGTCCGATAATTGGGCAGAAGGAGACAAGACGACATGCAAACCGGCAAAGCCACCGACATCCAGCTGGGCCTCGCGAGCGACCTGGCGATCTGGCGCTCGTTCATGGCGATCGCCGAGCTCGGCAGCCTGACCCGTGCCGCGCTGTTCCTGGGCAGCAACCAGTCGCTGCTGAGCCGCCAGATCAACGCGCTGGAGCGCCAGTGCGGCTGCCGGCTGTTCACCCGCACCGGCCGCGGGGTGGAGCTGTCGGAGACCGGCGCGCGCATCTTCGAGCAGGTGCGCGCGCTGCTGCAGGACGCGCAACGCCTCGAAGCCGACATCCGCGCCGACCTGCAGCAGCCCGCCGGCCGGGTCACGCTGGGGCTGCTGCCGTCGATCTCGCCGGCGCTGGTCGGCAAGCTGTTCTCGCACCTGCGCGAACACCATCCGGCGGTGCAGCTGAAGATCCTGGAGGGCTCCAGCGGCCAGGTGGAGGAGTGGCTGACCGACGCCCGGGTGGACCTGGCCATCCTCTACCGCTACGCCACCCTGCCCGACCAGGAGCAGAAGCTGGCCACCGTCGACAGCTACCTGGTCGGCCCCATCGGCGACCCGCGCACCGCCGGCGGCGACATCCCGGTGGCCGCCCTCGACGGCCTGCCCTTCATATTGCCGAGCGCGCCCAACGGTTTGCGCAACGCGCTCGACGCGGTGGCGCGCCACGACAAGCTGACGGTGGCGCCGGTGATCGAGGCCGACTCGTTGCCGCTGTTCAAGTCGCTGGCCGCGCAGGAGCGGCTGTATTCGGTGCTGCCGCTGCATGCGGTGTGGCACGAGATCGAGGAGGGGCGGCTGCAGGCCGCGAAGATTGCGGATGCGCGGCTGCAGCGGAGCATCACGATGGCGATGTCGAAGAGCAAGGGGCCGGCGCGGGCGGTGCAGGTGGTGGCTTCGGCGGTTTGCGCGATCGTGGAGGAGCAGGGGCGACGGGGGATGTGGCATTCGGCTGCGCTGGTGCCTTTGGAGTTGGATTTGGGTTTGGGAGGGGTGCCGGCTGCTGCTTGAGGTTTTTGTTCGGTTGGGGGGGGCTTTGTTTTTTTGTTGTTGTTTGAACTGGTAGCTGGGGGCTTGCGCGCCCCCAGACCCGCGGTAACTTTCTTTTTCGCAAAAAAAGAAACTCACGAAAGAAAATTGCTAGGGGACGAGCTGAA
>JAKONS010000102.1 GCA_022701845.1 Burkholderiaceae bacterium | reverse complement strand
CGGCCGTCGCGCGCCAGCAGGAAGTCGACCGCCGCCTGGGCCGCGGCCTCGTCGGCGACATCGGTGAGCACCAGGTCGGCCACGGCGCCGCTCGCGCGCAGCAGCTCCAGCGTCGGCGTGCCGCCCTCGCGCGGCGTGGCGGTGACGTCGGCCAGCACCAGGCGGGCGCCCTCGGCGGCGAAGCGCAGGGCGATGGCGCGGCCGATGCCCGAGGCGGCGCCGGTGACGAGGATGGATTTGCCTTCGAGGCGATTCATGCGGGATTCCCAGGCAGGTCGGTCGACGCAGCGGTGGCGGTGGTGGCGGTGGTGGCGGTGTGGCCTGACGGCCGGGCGTAGTCGCCTTGCAGTTCGGCCACGGCGGCGCGCAGGGTCTGCAGCGGTCGCCAGCCGGTGTCCTCGCGCAGGCGCCGGGTGTCCAGCGCCGCGCGGTCCACCGGCAGGCCATAGCGTACCGTCGGCGCGTCGCCGGGACCGGCCAGTCGCCATTCGAAGGCCGGATCGGTCTCCGCCAGCAGGGCGCACCATTGCGCGAGGTCGCTCGGCGTCTCGCCGCCGACGTGGTAGAGCGCATGGCGCAGGTCCGGGGCGCGCAGCAGGGCGACCAGGGCGGCGGCGGCATCGCGCGAGTGGATCCAGTCGGCGCGCATCGGCCGCGGCAGCACCACCGCCTCGCCCCGGTGCATCGATTCCAGTGCCTGGGTGTGCGGGCTGAGCGCGTCGCGCACGCCGGTGCCGTATTCCCAGGGCCCGTAGATCGGGCCCAGCCGCGCGACGCGCGCGTCCAGCCCGCGCAGCCCGGCCAGCCGCAGCGCCGCCTGCTCGGCCGCCAGCTTGGTGATGCCGTAGAGGGCGGCGGGCGCCGGGGTCGCGGTGGCTTCCTCGTAGCGCTCGCCCGGTGGCGGCGTCACGCCATAGACGGCGACCGAGCTCAGCACCAGCAGCCGCCGCACGCCGCTCTCCAATGCCGCGCAGCGCTGCAGCAGGTTGACGGTGCCGCCGATGTTGACCTCCACCACTGCCTCCGGTTCGCGCGCCTCTCGCTCGGCATCGGGCGTGATGGCGGCGGCGTGGATCACGTGCGTGACATCGGCGCGATGCAGTGCGGCATCGACATCGGCCGCCGAGCGGATGTCGCCCGTCACCAGCATCGGCCCCGGGCCCGGCAGGCGGTGGAGCAGCGCCTCGGGTGGCAGATGGCGGTCGAACAGCACGACCTGCTCGCCGCGTCGCAGCAGGCATTCGGCCAGCGCCAGGCCGACGAAGCCGCAGCCGCCGGTGATGAGGGTCGTCGTCATGGAATGGTCCTTCTCAACGCGAGACGAGCATGCGGCGCTCGAGCCGGGCGACCCAGCGCGCCATGGGCCACAGCCCGATGAAGAAGATGACGGCCGCGGCCATCAGCGGGGTGGGGTTGTAGGTCTGCTCCTGGGCCACGCGCGCCGAGCGCAGCAGCTCCGGCAGCGCCACCATGGCGGCGATGGAGGTGGTCTTGACGAGCTCGAGCGAGTTGCTCGCCAGTGGCGCCATCACGTTGCGGATCGCCTGCGGCAGCACCACGGTGAGGATCAGCGGCAGCGGCCGGAAGCCCAGCGCCCGCGCCGCGTCGCGCTGGCCCTGCGGCACCGAGCGGATGCCGGCGCGGAAGATCTCGCCGAAGTAGCCCGAGTTGTTGAGCACCAGCGCCAGCACCACGGCGGCGAAACCGCCCAGCTTGAGGCCGAAGAACGGCAGCCCGAAATAGATCAGCACCAGCAGCACCACCACCGGGAACGAGCGGAACAGGTCGATGTAGACCAGCAGCGCGGCCTGCACGCCGCGATGCTCGAAGCTGTAGAGCACGGCGATCAGCAGTCCGGTGGCCAGGGCCAGTGGCAGCGACACCAGCGACAGCAGCACCGACAGCTCGATGCCCTGCAGCAGCAGCGGATAGATCTGGCGCAGCGAGTCCAGGTTGGCGAAGTTCTCGAGGAAGAGTTCCATGGCGGGGGTGTTCCTTCAGCGGCCGGGGGCGCTGGCGTGCTCGATCCAGCGGCTGGCCACGACCAGCGGCAGGAACAGCACCAGGTAGAAGGCCGCCGCCAGGGTCAGCGGCGACGGGTTGGCGACGATCGACATGAAGCTCTGCGCCTGGCCCAGGGTCTCGGGCAGGGAGACCGCCGTGCCCAGCGCGGTGCCCTTGCTGATCGAGATGGCGCGGTTGGTCAGCATCGGGATGGCGAGCCGGAAGGCCTGCGGCAGGATGATCTCGAACAGCATGCGCAGGGGCTTGAAGCCCAGCGCCCGCGCGGCATCGCGCTGGCCGCGCGGCACGGCCTGCATCGCCGACCAGAAGATTTCGCAGGCGAAGGCCGACAGCACCGCCCCCAGGGCCATGACGGTGGTGGCGAAGGGCGACGGCGTGAAGCCGACATAGGGCATGCCGAAGTACAGGAAGATGATGATCACCAGCTGCGGCAGTGTGCGGAAGAGGTCGACCCAGGCGACGATCGCGGCATTCACCAGCCGGCTCTCGAAGGTGCGGATCACCGCCAGCGCCAGCCCGGCGGCCAGCCCGAGCGCGATGACCAGCACCGACACCACCACCGTCGTGCCGAAGCCGCGCAGCACCATCGGCAGCGCGTCGGCCATGACCTGGAGGTTGAGGAAGTTCTCGAGCAGGCGGTCCATGTCGTCGTGACTCGCGGCCGCCTACTGGGCGCAGACCGGCGCGGGCGACTTCTCGACGTAGCCCTTGAAGCCCGGGGCGCCATAGCCGTCGTGCACGGTGACCAGCGCCGAGCCCTTCTCGGGCGCCGAGCCATACCACTTCTCGTGCAGGCGGGCCACGGTGCCGTCCTGCTTCAGGCACTTCAGGATGTCGTCGACCCGGTTGCGATAGGCCACGCTCTCCGGGCGGAAGGCATAGCCGAAGTTGCGGCTGCTGCTGAAGTCCTTGTAGGCGACCTTGATGGCCTTGTTGCGGCTGGCCGCGTAGATGGTGGTGGGCACCTCGTTGATGGCTGCGAAGGCGCGGTTGGTCAGGATCGCCTGCACTGTGTCGGGGAAGGTGTCGTAGCGCTGGACCTCGAAGCCGTAGCTGCCGGCGTTGGCGGTCGCCCAGGTGTCCGACAGCGTGCCGCGATTGACGGCGATGGCCTTGCCCTTGAGGTCCTCGAAGGACTTCATGTCGTTGCTGGCCTTGACCAGGAAGCCGTTGCCGGTCGACATGATCGGCTGCGTGAAGATCATCCGCTCGGCGCGCTCGGTGGTGATGTTCAGCGGGTTGACGGTGAACTCGATGCGCTTGGCGAAAAGCGAGGCGAACAGGGCCGAGAAGTTGACGTCGACGATCTCGACGCCCGGGCGCCGCAGCCGCTTGCCGACCTCGTTGATGAGGTCGAC
>JAKONS010000053.1 GCA_022701845.1 Burkholderiaceae bacterium | reverse complement strand
CTGCACCTTCCGCAACGTCCGGGCCTCGGTGCTGACCAAGGCCTTCAGCCCGGCGACCTTCTCCTCGGGCGGCACGACCAACGTGGTGCTCACGCTGACCAACCCGGCCGGCAGCGCGGCCACTACCGCCGGCTTCACCGACACGTTGCCATCGAGCCTGGTGGTGGCGCCGGTGCCGGCCGTCGGCGGCACCTGCTCGAACGTATCGGGCGCCGGGGTGGTGACTGCCGCTCCGGGCGGCACGACCATCGTCGTCGCCGGGGTGAACGTACCAGCCGGCGGCAGCTGCACCGTCACCGTGGCCGTCACCAACCTGGCGGGTGCCACGAATGCGGACTGCGCCGCGAACCCGAGCGCGTTCAGCAACTCGGCGGCCAACATCTCCGGCATGACCGGCGTGGTGATGGACAGCGGCGCGGCTGCCGGCGCGTCGGCCTGCATCGTCATCCCGCCGGGCAGTGCCGCGAACTCGGGCGTGCGGGTCCTCGACGACCGCCAACTGGCCGACGGCAGCGCCGCGGTGCGGCTGCAAGCCCTGGTCCGCGACACCACCGGCAACCCGGTCGGCGGCCAGACGGTGAACTTCGCCGCCACGCCGAACGTGAACTTCGGCACCGGCACCGGCACCGGCACCGGCGCGGCATCGAGCTGCGTGACGGCTGCGACCGGTCTCTGCGAGGTCGCTGCACGCAGTGCGGTGCCGGGTGCCAAGTCCACCGCGGCGACGCTGGGCGGCGCGGCGCTGGCGGGCAGTTTCACCTCGGGCGGCAACGCCTATGCGGCCAGCCCCGCCGCCTACACCTTCGTGCAATCGAACCTGAAGCTGACCGTGTCGCCGCCCTCGCCGGCGCTCACCACCGGCAGCGTCTCGACCGTCACCGCCACGCTGTCCAACATCGGCGACGCGC
Organism: Burkholderiaceae bacterium; assembly: GCA_022701845.1. The sequence goes on along the minus strand of JAKONS010000053.1, from coordinate 1,740 downwards.
CGGCCAACGGCGGCGCCGCCAAGATCCAGCTGCCGCCGGGCGTGCGCTACGAGGGCAGCTCCGGCACCGGCTGGACCTGCGCGCCGCCTGCCGCGTCGGGCCTCGTCTCGTGCATCTACACCGGCGTCATCGCAGCCGGCGCCGGCACCGACCTGCAGCTGCGGCTGCAACCCGATGCCACCGTCGCCGGCCAGGAGGTCAGGATCTCGTACTCCGCCGGCCCGGACGACACGCAGACACCTGCGCCCGAAGGCTGCACCGACCCCGTCCACTGCGCGACGGGCACCTACCCGGTGGGCAGCGGCGTCTCGATGGGCATCCAGGTGTCGGCGCCCGCGCCCACTCTGGTGGTCGGCGCCGACAGCGCCTACACCGTCACCGTCACCAACAACGGCACCGGCCCGGACCGCACGGCGCAGGTCAAGACCCAGCTGCCGCCCGGCCTGGACTACGTCTCGGCCGCCGGCAGCGGCTGGACCTGCGCGGGCAATGCCGCCGGCCTGGTCACCTGCGACCACACCGGCGACATCCCGGTCGGCGCCAGCAGCGCGATCGTGGTGAACGTCAAGACCCAGCCGTCGCTCGCCGGCCAGAAGGCCGCGATCGACGTGTCGGTCGGCAAGGGTGGCGACGCCGCACCGCAGCCCGGCGCGTCGGCCGGTTGCACCGACACCTCCGCCTGCGCCCGCTCGCCGGAGGTCACCGTCGGCACCGGCATCGACCTGTCGATCACGCTGTCGGCACCCTCGCCCGCGCTGGTCGTGGGGGTGGATTCGACCTACACCCTGACCGTCACCAACAAGGGCACCGGCCCCGCCTCGTCGGCACAGGCCAAGGTGCAGCTGCCGCCCGATGTGGAATACCGCGGCCACACCGGCGCCGGCTGGACCTGCACCGCCGACGCGGGCAACCTGGTGACCTGCGACTACGCCGGCACCATCGCCCCCGGCGGCGGCACCGCCATCGCCGGCCTGACCGTGCGCCCCAAGGGCGGCAGCGGCGGCGTCGTGGTCGAGCCGGGCGGCTCGGTCGGCAAGGAGGGCGAAGGCGCACTGCCGCCCCCGCCCAACCCTGGCTGCACCGACCCGGCCCTCTGCACCAAGGCACCGCCGTCGACCATCGGCACCGGCACCTCGCAGTCGATCTCGATCGTCGGTCCTACGCCCGCACTGGTGGTGGGCGTCGATTCGACCTATACCGTGACCGTCACCAACAACGGCACCGGCGCTGCCGCCACCGCGCATGTGAAGGTGCAGCTGCCGCCATCGGTCGAATACCGCGGCGCGGTCGGCACCGGCTGGACCTGCGGCACGCCCGACGCCACCCACCAGGTCGCCTGCGACTACGCCGGCACCATCGGCGCCGGTGCGTCCACCAACGCCGTGCTGACGATCCGCCCGCTGCCCCAGGCGGTGGGCACGACCGTCGCGCCAGCGGTATCGGTCGGCAAGACCGAGGACCAGGCGCCCCCGCCCGGCCCGGGCTGCACCGACACCCAGGCCTGCGCCACCGCACCGCCGGCCACCGTCGCCAGCGGCGCGCTGCTCGCGATTACGCTGTCGGAGCCGGCTCCGGCGCTGGCGGTGGGTGTCGATTCGGTCTACACCCTGACGGTCACCAACAAGGGCACCGGCCCGGCCGACGGCGTGCAGACCAAGGTCGTGCTGCCGCCCGATGTCGAATTCCGCGGCGCCACCGGCACCGGCTGGACCTGCGCGGCCGACGCGGCCAACCTGGTCA
>JAKONS010000572.1 GCA_022701845.1 Burkholderiaceae bacterium | reverse complement strand
CGCCGATCGCGGTGCTGACCCTCGACCAGGACCAGGCCACCGGCAAGCTGACCCTGGTGAAGTACCACAACGTCGACACCTCGGCCGCGCACGGCCTGTGGATCACCTGCGGCGCCAGCCTGTCGCCTTGGAACACCCACCTCTCGAGCGAGGAGTACGAGCCCGACGCCTTCACCGCCGCCGGCAGCGCCATGTTCAAGGCCTACAGCAAGAACGTGTTCGGCAGCGAAACCCGGGCCAACCCCTACCACTACGGCCACATGCCCGAAGTGACGGTGAACCCCGACGGCACCGGCACCCTGAAGAAGCACTACTGCATGGGCCGCATCTCGCACGAACTGGTGCAGGTGATGCCGGACAACCGCACCGTCATCATGGGTGACGACTACACCAACGGCGGCTTCTTCATGTTCGTCGCCGACACGGCCACCGACCTGTCCTCCGGCACCCTGTACGTCGCCCGCTATGCACCCGGCTATTCGATCGACCCGGCCGCGGTCAACGCGACCAGGATCACCTGGATCCGCCTGGGCAAGGCCACCAGCGCCGAGATCGAGCGCCTGGCCGACACCCTGAAGGCCAGCGACATCGTCGACGTGGTGTACGCGGTGCAGAACGGCAGCAACGACGCCTCGCCGCTGACCCCCGCCTCCGCAGTCGACGCGAGCTACACCCTGATGTACTGCGACGGCAAGGCCAACTGGGTGCGGGTCAAGCCCGGCATGGAAAAGGCCGCCGCCTTCCTCGAGACCCACCGCTACGCCAACATCGTCGGCGGCAGCATGGCCTTCACCAAGATGGAAGGCACCACCGTCAACATCAAGGACAAGATCGCCTACTCGGCGCTGCAGAACATCCAGGACTCGATGGTGTCCGGCGGCAAGGGCTGGACCGCCGCCAGCGGCATCGCCCTGCCGGCCAAACTCGGTGCTGGCGGCGTGATGGCACACAACCTGGCCGGCGGCCAGGTGGATTCCACCGCGGCGGCCATCGCCAGCGAATGGGTGCCCACCCAGACCCGCGCGCTGATCGTCGGCGAGGACATCGCCTCCGACGCGCTCGGCAACACCGCCAACCCCGACAAGATCGCCAATCCGGACAACATCAAGTTCTCCGAGAAGCTGCGCACCCTGTTCATCGGCGAGGACAGCGGCCAGCATGTGAACAACTTCCTGTGGGCCTACAACGTCGACACTAAGAAGCTGTCGCGCTTGATGTCGATCCCGGCCGGCGGCGAGGCCACCGGCCTGCACGCCATCGACGAGATCAACGGCTGGACCTACATCATGAGCAACTTCCAGCATGCCGGCGACTGGGGCTCGATCCACTCGAAGGTGCAGGCCACCCTCGACCCGCTGGTGCGGGCCAACTACAAGGACCGCTTCGGCGCGTCGGTGGGCTACCTCACCGGCACACGGACGCAGTTCTCGGTGGGCACCAAGAAGGCCTGATCGACCCGCGGGCGGCTAGGCGGTGCTGGCGCCGTCCGCGTGCGGATACGGCGCCCAGCCCAGGCGCCGCTCGATCTCCGCCCTGAAGGGCGTGGCGAAGCGGGCGGGCACGCGGCGCAGATAGTCCTGCGCATGCTCGCCTTTTTCTCCCTGCAGGCCGTCGAGGTAATCGACGGCCTGTTCCGCATTCGGGGCCTGCCCTTCCACATCGTCGTGGCGCGGCGGCAGCGCGGTCCACACCACCGCGTCGATCTCGCGGCCGGCCAGCCAGGCGCGAATCGGCTCCATGAAGGGATAGCCGGTAGCGGACGGCAGCGTGCCGATCCACTCCGGGCGGTGGGCGTCGATCTCCTCGCGCTGGCGCAGCTGCTCGCGCGCCTCGTCGAGCGAACCGGTCTCGAGCACCGCCCACCAGCTGGTCTGCAGCGGGGCGCCTTCACACAGTGCGGTCGACAGCTCGCCGTTGTCGCCGACGCGGCAGAACTCCAGCGGCAGATCGGGACCGTCTTCATACCAGGGCGTGGACAGGATCAGGGGGCCGGTCTTCCACAGCAGCGAACCCCAGGCAAGGCAGGCGATCTTCATCTTGGGCGGTCTATCGGGTGGAGTGGGCAAGTGGCGGGACGGTGCTCATGGCCGGCGCCGTGGCCGGCAGTGCCGCGCCGAATTGCGCAGCGGCCGAACGGGTTTCCGGCAGCACATACAGCACACCGGCGGCGCGGCCGAAGCTGGGCTTGAGCCATTGGTCGTAGAAAGTGGCCGGCACGTTGATGCAGCCGTAGGAAATGCGGTTGTCGCGCGCGGTGCGGCTGGCGAGCCGCTGCAGGCGGCGCTCGCCCTTGAGCGGCCGCACCCGGTGCATCGAGATCGCGGCGTCGTAGTCGACCCACACGATGTCCTCGCCCTGCAGGTTGGTGCCGGGCTCGGTGTCGAAGCGGCCGGCCGGCGTGGTCTTTTCGAAGGGCAGGATCTCGGAGATCTTGCGGTCGCCGATGCCCGGCACCGAGTCGTCGCCGACGGCCGAGCCGAGCAGCACCGCGGTGGTGGCGGTCAAGGTGCCGGACTGGTCGAACAGATACAGCCGGGCGCGCTGCTTGTCGAGCACCGCCCAGGGCCTGCCGGCCTGCTCCGGATGGTGCGACACCGCCCACGCCGCGAAGGCCTGGATGGCGGGCGGCGGCGATGCGGCCGGCGTTGCAAGGGAGGCGGACGCGCCATAGCCGCCCAACAGGGCGAGCGCGATCGAGGCGATGGTGTGTCTGGAAATCATGGGCGGAAAAAAAGGCTGCCGAAGCAGCCTTTTCAGATCAACCGGGAATCAACGATAGACGTGTTCGCCGCGGTTGTCCTTCCAGGTCGACTCGAAGTGAGCGGCGTCGTCGTCGTTCTTGGCGCGCATGGCCATCAGGATGCCGCCCTTCTTGATGCCGTCTTCGTAATGCTTGACGCGCTCTTCCGGAATGTTCCAGCCGATCAGCGCACCCAGCAGGCCGCCGCCGGCTGCACCGACGCCGCCACCGGCAGCCGCGGCTGCCAGCGGGCCGGCGATCACCAGGCCGACGCCCGGCAGCACCAGGCTGGTACCGACAGCGGCGACGGCTGCGATGACCGCACCGATGGTGCCGCCGATGGCGCCACCGATACCGGCGCCTTCGGCTGCCTTGTTGCCCAGTTCGGTCTCGGTGCCGACGTCCTTGCCGGCGAAGTCGCGGTCACGGGTGGCATCGGACATCACCAGGTTGACGTCGTCCTTGCTGTAGCCACGGCTGCTGGCCGAGGTGTAGGCGGCTTCGGCGCTGGCGCGGTCAGGGAACAGGCCAGTGACGAGACGGCCGGAATCATTGATGGAGGACATGTGGATCTTTCAGTGAAATGGGTGGGAGGAAGGAGACGTGCGGATCAGTTGCGATCGGCGCGACGGGCGCGCTGGCGGGGAGCCGGTGCGGTGGTGGCTGCGGCACCGGCGGTGGGCGTGGGTGCGGTGATGGCGGCACCAGTGGTGGCATTCGTGTTGCCGGTGTTGGTGGTCACGCCGTCGGTTGCCGTACGTGCACGGTCGGCCGCGTTCGGTGCGGTGCGGACCAGGGTGCCGGTGTCGGAACGCGGAACCGCCTTCGATGCTGCATCGGCAGCCGTGCCCGGGGACACGCCCACGCTGGCCGGCGCGCCATTGGCGGCCGGTGTGGTCTGGGCCTGGGCCGAGAGCGCTGCGCCGGCGATGGCGATCGAAGCTGCGAGTTTGAATAGCGTCGTTGTCATCTCTTCTCCTTAAAAACACGGGTCGAAAGCCAGGTGGGCATCCGTATCCCGCCGACGCATTTTGCTAAGCCGGGAGGACGATGGCTCAAGACAAGACCCCGTTGTTTTGTAGGCGCGAGGGTGCATATCAGCCGACCGACGGCCATCCTTGCCGCTGTTTTTATGGTTGATGTGCAAATCCGACCGAGGGCGCGCCGGGCACCCTGCCCTCAGTCGGCCTTGATGCCCGCGGTCTCGATCACCCGTTTGAACTTCGCCGACTCCGACTGCAGGAATTCCCGCAGCTGCGCCGGGTCGAGGTTCATCTCCTGGAAACCCAGCTCGGCGAAGCGCACCCGGGTGGCCTCGTCGGCCAGGGCGCGCTTGACCGCCCGGTCGAGTTCGGCGACCACCTCGGCCGGCGTGTCGGCCGGCGCCAGCAGCGAGATCCAGCCCTCGGCGACATAGCCCGGAAAGCCCTGCTCGGCGACGGTGGGCACCTCGGCGAGGCTGGGCCAGCGCCTGGCCGAGGTGACCGCGATCGGCCGCACCTTGCCCGCCTTGATCAGCGGCAGCATCGCGGTGATGGTGTCCGACATGGTGTCGATCTGCCCGCCCAGCAGGTCGCTCACCGCGGGCGCCGAGCCCTTGTACGGCACATGGCTGAGCTTGATGCGCGCGGCCGCGCCGAACATCTCCATGAACAGGTGCTGGGTGGTGCCGTTGCCCGACGAGGCGAAGGTGACGCCGCCGGGGTTCTTCTTGGCGGCGGCGACCAGGTCGCCCAGGTTCCGGACCGGCGAGCCGGCGGCCACCACGAACACCTGCGCGATCTTCGCCACGCCGGAGATCGGGCTGAAGTTGCGGGTGGCGTCGTACTTGGCGACGCCGGGCTGCAGGGTGGGCGAGATCGTCATCGGCCCGCTGCCGCCCATGAGCAGGGTGTAGCCGTCGGCCGGCTGCGAGGCCACGTACTGGGTGCCGATGATGCCGCCGGCGCCGGGGCGGTTGTCGATGACCACCGGCTGCTTGAGCGAGGCGGCGACCTGCTCGCCGACGATGCGCATCAGGGTGTCGGACGACTGGCCCGGCGGGAACGGCACCACGATCTTGATGGCCCGGTTGGGATAGCCGGGCTCGGCGCTGGCGGCGGTGGGCACGGCGGATGCGGCGGCGAACATGCCGGCGGCGGCGAGGAGCGCGGTTCTGCGAAGGAGTGTCATGGCGGTGGTGGGTTGGGTGGGGGCGGTGGCGACAAGCCGGCTCAGAAGATGTGGCGAAGGCCGAGTGCGAAGGCCGACTGGTTCGTCTGGCCCGGCTCCAGCGTCGACAGCGGATTGAAGTTGAGCGCCGCGTTGCGGGCGGTGCCGGCGACCAGGTAGACGTCGGTGCGCTTCGACAGCGAATAGGTGGCGCGCGCCGCCACCGAGCGCGGCGTGCCGGTATACGCGGCCACGGTGTAGTGCACGTTGTTCTGGTAGTAGCCGATGGCCAGGTTCACCACCGGCGTGGCCTGGTATTCGGCGCCGATGTAGGCGATGTTGTCGCGCAGCGTGGTCGTCGCGTTGGCGGCGGCGGTATTGCCGTCGCGGATGCCGGCATGCACGGTGGCCTTGCCCAGGGTAACCCGGCCGGCCGCCACCAGCTTGCGCACATAGCCGTAGTTGTCGAGGTTGCCGGTGGTGGCGTAGGCGGTGTTGGACTGGTCGTACGACAGCGCCGCGCCCCAGCGGCCCGTCATCTCGTAGGCGGCGCCCACCGAATAGTTGGCCGAGCCCTTGCTGCCGCGCGCCGATTCGCCGAAGCCGTAGTGCGCGCCCAGCTTCCAGGGGCCGGCGATGCGCGAGAGCTTCACCGCGTTCTCGGTGTAGATCGACTCGATCTGCGCATACGGCTCGTACTGCGGCGCCCGGGTCAGCGGGAAGAAGCGCGACAGCACGTCGAACTGCGCGGTGTACTGCCGGCCCAGGGTGATGCGGCCCAGGCGGTTCTCCAGGCCCACGAACGACAGCCGGTTGAAGAAGCGGGTGCCGTTGCCGATGGCGCCGGTGTCCGGACCGATGCCGGACTCCAGGGTGAACAGCGCCTTGTTGCCGCCGCCCAGGTCCTCGCTGCCGGTGAAGCCGAGCCGCGAGCCGAACAGGCCGTCGGATTTCAGCAGCGTCAGGTCGCCGGTGGCGCCGCCGCTGTTGCGGTGGTTGGACCGCTCCAGGTTCATGTCGAGCACGCCGTAGATGGAAACCGCGCCCTGCGCCTGCGCCGCGCCGGGGCTCGCCGCGCAGGCGATGGCGAAGGCGGCGGCGACAGCGGGCGGGCACGCCGGGGGCCGTACTGCACGTACTCGTGGCTTCATGGAAGGTCCTGGGGAGTGGAAGAAAAAAGGGTGTGGCGCAGCGGGCCGGTCAGCCGCCCCAGCTGCGCTGCAGCAGGGCCAGCCAGTTGCCGCCGAGCAGCTTCAGGATGCGTTCCTCGCTCCACCCGCGCTGCAGCATCGCGGTGGTGAGGTTGGGCAGCTTGTGCAGCTTGTCGACGCCGGCGGGCTTGTTGATCTTCACCGAGCCGAACTCGGTCAGGGTGCGGGCGGTGCCCTTGTCGCGGTTGGCCCAGAGCAGCCAGGGACCGGGCCGGGCATGGCCCTGGCTGTAGTCGGTGCCCACGCCGACATGGTCCTCGCCGACCAGGTCGATCACGTATTCCATCGCGTCCAGCACGTCGTGCACCGTGGAGTCGTTGCCGGCTTTCAGGCCCGGCGAGAAGAAGCTGGTGCCGATCACGCCGCCCCGCTCGGCGCAGGCCTTGAGCAGCTCGTCGGGCTTGTTGCGCCTGACGTCGTGCAGCGCGCGCGGCAGCACATGGGTGATGGCCACCGGCTTTTTCGAGTACGCGATGACGTCGGCCGAGGTCTTGTCGCCGACATGGCTCAAATCGCACAGCACGCCCACCCGCGCCATCTCGTCGACCACCTCGCGGCCGAAGCCGGTGAGGCCGCCGTCGGTGGCCTCCAGGTAGCCGCAGCCGGAATAGTTCTGGGTGTTGTAGGTGAGCTGCATGATGCCCACGCCCAGGTCCTTGAAGATCTCCAGGAACTCCAGCCGGTCTTCCAGCGGCGAGGTGTTCTGCCAGCCCATGATCACGCCGGTCCTGCCTTCGGCCTTGGCGCGGTGGATGTCGGCCACCGTCTTCACCGGCAGGATCAGGTCGGCGTTCTCGGCGAAGCGGCGTTTCCAGGCCGACACCTCTGCGATGCCTTCGCGGAAGTTCTCCCACAGCACGTTCGAGGCGTTCAGCGCGGTGACGCCGGCGGTGCGGGCCTCCTCGAAGATCTCGCGGCTCCAGTTGCAGGTGTGCAGGGCGTCGATGACGACCGCCTTGCGGTGCAGGGCGGTCGATTCGGCGGTGGCGGTGATGTCCATGGCGGTTCGGGCTTTCTCTTTGCGGTGTCGCGGATCAGGAACGGCGGGCGAGCGCGCGGTCGACGAAATCGAGGCGGTCCTGGCCCCAAAAGAGTTCGCCGTCGACCACATAGGTGGGGGTGCCGAAGATGCCGAGCGATTCGGCCTCGGCCAGGTTGGCCAGCCACTGGGCCCGGATGTCGGCGGCGGCCGGGTCCCGCACCAGCGCGGCGCCCGCCTCGCCCACGGTGGCGCGGGCGATGTCCTGCAGCGTCGGCAGGTCGGCGATGTCGCGCTCCTCGGCCCACAGCGCGCGCTGCACCGCGAAGGAGAACGCCGGAGCGTCCAGGCCCGCCTGCTGGATCGCGATCACCGCCTGGGCGGCGGTCTCGATGGTGCGGCAGGGGTAGAAGCGCGGCGCCAGGTTCAGCGGCATGCCGAGGTGCTCGCGCCAGCGCGACAGCTCCAGCGCGTGGTAGTCCTGCCGCGGCGCCAGCCGGGTGCGCAGCGGTATGCCGCCGTTGGCTTCGATGATGCGGATCGGCCGCAGCGACAGCGCCGCGCCGTGCTGGTGGGCGATGGCCTGGGCGCGGTGGGCGCCGAAGTAGGCCCAGGGGCTGGAGATGCCGTAGAAGATCTGCAGGGTCGGGGGTGTGCTCATGGGGTGTCGTGCTCCGGTAGGGACAGGGCGGCGTCGTGGTCGCCCAGGCGCTCGGCCTCGGTCCACTCGTCGCCCAGCAGTTCGGGGGTGTCGTAGGCGGCGAAGCGCTGCAGGAACTCGTCCTGGTCTTCGACGAACAGGCTGGAGACGATGCCCTGCGTCAGCCGGCGCGCGCCGTCGCTGATCGACGGGATGCCGCTGGTCAGCTTGCCGTGGCTGGTCACCGCGGCGAAGTTGAAGGCGTGGATGTGTTCCAGCGACGGGCAGGCGCCCGGCACCTCCTGCTGCAGCTCGAAGGCCGGGCCGAGCCGCGGGCTCAGCATCGCGGCGTCGGGCGGCTGCGATGCCGACGGATCCTGCGCGCCGGCATCGCACCACAGGGCGATGTGCGGCGCGATCTCGCGCAGCTCCGGCCGACTGGCCGCGTCGACGGTGAAGCCGGTGGCGAAGATCACATAGTCGAAGCGCGCGGTGCCGCGCGGCGTGCGCAGCTCCACCGTGTCGCCCTGCTCCGCCATCGCCTCGATCGGGCAGCCGAAATGAAAGCGCGCCCGGCCGTGGCGCGACACCCGCAGCACGCTGGCCCGCGGCGCCGGCAGCTGCGCGGCCTGGTCGATGCGGAAGATGGCGGCGCGGGTGTGCGCCGGCAGGTCGCGAAAACCGTGCACCGTGCCGCGGCTGCCCAGGCCGCTGAACTTGTCGACGCGCGGCATCGCCGGCCGGCGCACCAGCAGGTCGACCGAGGCGGCGCCGGCCTCCAGCGCATGGGCGGCGTTGTCCATCGCCGAGGCGCCGGCGCCGACCACCGCGATGCGTTTGCCGCGCAGCGCGGCGGCGTCGAGCGGGTCCGACGAATGGGCCCAGAAGCGCCGGTCGACACCGTAAGCCACCGCCGGCACCGACGGCGCGCCGAGGCCGTCCAGCCCGGTCGCCAGGATGACGCGGCGGGCCAGCAGCGGCGTCGGCTGGGTATCGACATGCACCTCGACCAGGCCGTCGGCGCGTGGTCGCACCATGCCCACCCGCACGCGGTTGCGCACCGGCAGGTCGAGCACCCGGCGGTACCACACCAGGTAGTCCATCCAGGTCTCGCGCGGGATGCGTTCCACCGCCGCCCAGGCGGCCTCGCCGAACTGCGCCAC
>JAKONS010000565.1 GCA_022701845.1 Burkholderiaceae bacterium | reverse complement strand
GTCGGCCAGGTCGAGCAGGCCGAAGAGTTTGCCGCGCGGCACGCCCTGCAGGCCGTCCTCGCCGCCGGTGAACGGTGCCTGCAGCGCCACGAAGAACACCATCTGCGCCAGCGCCAGCGTGATCATCGCGAAATAGATGCCCTGGCGGCGGATGGCCAGCAGGCCGAAGCCCAGGCCCAGCACCGCCCCCACCGCGGTGCCGGCCAGCAGGCCGAGCTCGGGCGTGGCGTGCAGCGTCTTCATCGCATAGCCCGCCACATAGGCCGAGCCGCCGAAGAACGCCGCATGGCCGAACGACAGCAGGCCGGTGTAGCCCAGCAGCAGGTTGAAGGCGGCGGCGAACAGCGCGAAGCACAGCAGCTTCATCACGAACACCGGATAGGCGCCTATGAACGGCGCCACCAGCAGGGCCAGCAGCAGCAAGGCGTAGCAGAGAGGGGCGAGCTTTTTCTTCATGCGGTTCACGCTTCTTTTCCGAACAGCCCGGCCGGCCGCACCAGCAGCACCACCACCATGATCAGGAACACCACCGTCGACGACGCCTCCGGGTAGAACACCTTGGTCAGCCCCTCGATCACGCCCAGCCCCAGCCCGGTGAGGATCGACCCCAGGATCGAGCCCATGCCGCCGATCACCACCACCGCGAACACCACGATGATCAGGTTCTGCCCCATCAGCGGCGTCACCTGGATCACCGGTGCCGCCAGCACGCCGGCGAACGCCGCCAGCGCCACGCCGAAGCCGTAGGTCAGCATCACCATCAGCGGCACGTTGATGCCGAAGGCCTCCACCAGCCGCGGGTTCTCGGTGCCGGCGCGCAGCGTGGCACCCAGGCGGGTCTTCTCGATCAGGAACCAGGTGCCCAGGCACACCGCCAGCGACACCACCACCACCCAGGCCCGGTAGTTGGGCAGCATCATGAAGCCGACGCTGGTGGCGCCGTCGAGCAGCTCCGGCGGGTCGTAGCCCAGGCCCGACACGCCGTAGATCGACCGGAACACCCCCTCGATCAACAGCGTCAGCCCGAGCGTCAGCAGCAGCCCGTAGAGCGGATCGAGCCGGTAGATGCGCCGCAGCAGCAGCCGCTCGATCAGGATGCCGAACGCCCCCACCAGCAGCGGCGCCACCACCAGCATCACCCAGTAGTCGATGTTCCAGTAGGTGGCACCCATCCAGGCCAGCAGCGCGCCCATCATGAACAACGCGCCGTGGGCGAAATTGATCACCCCCAGCAGCCCGAAGATCACCGCCAGACCGAGGCTCAACATCGCATAGAACGAGCCGTTCACCAGCCCCAGGAGGAGCTGGCTGAGAAGCGCTGGCAGGGAAACAGTCATCGACTAGACGCTCGCTAGGAAGTGGGAGTGCATTGCAGGGAAGCCGCCGCGCACGGCCGCCCGAAGCGGCCGGCTTGCCCCCTGGAAGGGGGTTGGCGAAGACACGAAGTGCGAAGCCTGGGGGTTACTTCCAGCTCGCGCATTTGGACTCGGCCTTGGTGGTGAACACCTGCTCGCCCGGCAGCGTGGCGATCACCTTCAGGTAGTCCCAGGGCTTCTTCGACTCGGCCGGCGACTTGGCCTCCACCAGGTACATGTCGTGGATGAAGCTGCCGTCGGCGCGGATCGTGCCCTTGCCGTAGAAGTCGTCGATCTGCATGCTCTTCAACTGCGCCATCACCTTGTCGGCATCGGTGGTCTTGGCCGCCTGCACCGCCTTCAGGTAGGTGGTGGTGGCGGAGTAGTCGGCGGCCTGCACGTCGGTCGGCATGCGCTTGGTCTTCTCGAAGAAGCGCTGGCCGAACTGGCGGCTGGCGTCGTTGCGGTCCCAGTACCAGCTGGTGGTGTGCAGCAGGCCTTCGGTGTTCTTCAGGCCCAGGCTGTGGATGTCGCTCAGGAACACCAGCAGGCCGGCGGTCTTCATCGACTTGTTGATGCCGAACTCGCGCGCCGCCTTGATCGAGTTGACCGTGTCGCCGCCGGCGTTGGCCAGCGCCAGCACCTGCGCCTTCGAGTTCTGCGCCTGCAGCAGGAACGAGGAGAAGTCCGACGCGTTGAGCGGATGCCGCACCGCGCCCACCACGGTGCCGCCCTTGGCCTTGACCACCGCGGTGGTGTCGGCCTCCAGCGCATGGCCGAAGGCGTAGTCGGCGGTCAGGAAGAACCAGCTCTTGCCGCCGCGCTCGACCACCGCCGAGCCGGTGCCCTTGGCCAGCGCCACCGTGTCGTAGGCGTAGTGCACCGTGTACGGGCTGCACTGCTCGTTGGTGAGCGCCGAGGTGCCGGCGCCGTTGTTGAAATACACCCGCTTCTTTTCCTGCGCCACCTTGGCGGTGGCCAGCGCGGTGCCGGAATTGGTGCCGCCGAAGATCATCGTCACGCCCTGCGTATCGATCCATTCGCGCGCCTTCGAGGCGGCGATGTCGGCCTTGTTCTGGTGGTCGGCGCTCACCATGTCGATCGGCTGGCCCAGCACCTTGCCGCCGAAGTCGTCGATCGCCATCTGGATGGCGACGCCGCCGTTCTTGCCCTCCACGTCGGCATACAGGCTCGACATGTCGGTGATGAAGCCGATCCGGACTTTCTCCGCCGCGGTCTGCGCATGCGCGGCCGATGTCGCGAGGCCGCAGGCCGCCAGGGCGAGAACCAGGGTGCGAAGGTTGTGGTGCATGGCTCGTCTCTTTCTTCGTTGTTGACTGTTGTCTGGAATGCGGATCGGGGGAATCAGACGTTGAGCATCGCGTCGAGCGCCGGCAGCCGTGCCTCCAGCTGGGAAGCCACGAACTGCATCGCGATGCGGCCGTGCTCCATCACGTAGAAGCGGTCGGCCAGGGGGGCGGCGAAGCGGAAGTTCTGCTCCACCATGACGATGGTGTAGCCGCGCGAACGCAGGGTGCGGATCATCCGGGCCAGGGCCTGCACGATCACCGGTGCCAGCCCTTCCGATATCTCGTCGAGCAGCAGCAGCCGCGCGCCGGTGCGCAGGATGCGGGCCACCGCCAGCATCTGCTGCTCGCCGCCCGACAGGCGCGTGCCCGGGCTGTGGCGGCGCTCGGCCAGGTTGGGGAACATCGCGTAGATCTCGTCGATCGGCATGCCGGCGCCGGTCTGCTCGGTGCCGCGCAGGCGTGGCGGCAGCAGCAGGTTCTCCTCGCAGGTCAGGCTGGCGAAGATGCCGCGCTCTTCCGGGCAGTAGCCGATGCCGCAATGCGCGATGCGGTGCGTCGGCATGTCGATGGTCTCCTGGCCGTAGACCTTGATCGAGCCGGCGCGGCGGCCGGCCAGTCCCATGATGGCGCGCAGCGTGGTGGTGCGGCCGGCGCCGTTGCGGCCCAGCAGTGTCACCACCTCGCCGGGCTGCACCAGCATGTCGACGCCGTGCAGCACATGCGATTCGCCGTACCAGGCCTGCAGCTCGCTGATCTCCAGCGCCGGCACGCCCTCGGGTCCGCTCAGCACCATGGTCAATGTCCCTCCGCCGGCAGGGCGGCGTCGGCGGTGCCCATGTAGGCCTCCATCACCGCCGGGTTGGCCGACACCTCGGCATAGTCGCCCTCGGCCAGCACCGCGCCGCGCTGCAACACGGTGATGCGGTCGGCGATGGTGCTCACCACCTTCATGTTGTGCTCCACCATCAGCACGGTGCGGCCGGCCGCCACCTTCTTGATGAGGGCGGTGACCCGGTCGACGTCCTCGCGGCCCATGCCCTGGGTGGGTTCGTCGAGCAGCATCAGTTCCGGCTCCATCGCCAGCGTGGTGGCGATCTCGAGCGC
>JAKONS010000557.1 GCA_022701845.1 Burkholderiaceae bacterium | reverse complement strand
CCGGCGCCGGCCCGACGCGCCTGGCCGACGGCAGCGTGCAGTTGCCGATGCCGGCGCAGCGCCGGCTCGGCATCCGCACGGTGCTGGCGGTGGCGGGCGAGGCCTCGGCCACGGTCGAGCTGCCCGGCCGGGTGGTGGTCGATCCGAACGCCGGCGGCAAGGTGCAGCCGGTGCATCCCGGCCGCATCGAGGCCGGGCCGCGCGGCCTGCCGGTGGCGGGCCAGGCGGTGCGGCGCGGCGAGGTGCTGGCCTATGTGCGCAACCATGCCGAGCCCTTCGCGTTGGCCAACCAGCAGGCGCAGCTGGCCGAGCTGCGCAGCGCGGCGCGGCTGGCCGGCCAGCGGGTGAGCCGGCTGGAGTCGCTGGAAGGCTCGGTGCCGCGCAAGGAGATCGAGGCGGCGCGCGCCGAGCTGCAGAGCCTGTCGGCGCGCGAGCGCGCCATCGCCGCCGGCATCGGCACCCGCGAGGCGCTGCTGGCGCCGGTGAGCGGCGTGGTGGCGCGGGCCGATGCCACGCTGGGCCAGATCGTCGAGCCGCGGGAGCTGGTGTTCGAGATCGTCGACCCGGCGCGGGTGCTGGTGGAGGCGACGCTGTCCGACCCGGCGCTGGCGGCGCGCTTGGGCGGCGCACGGCTCCGGGACACGCCCGGCGTGCGGCTGGAACTGCTGGGCGCCGGCCGCAGCCTGCGCGACGGCGTGCTGCCGGTCACCTTCCGCGCCCGCGCCGACACGCCGGGCGCGGCGCTGCCGCTGGCCGTCGGCCAGCCGGTGGCGGTGCTGGCGTCGCTGGCCGAACGCATCCGCGGCCAGGTGCTGCCGGCCGCGGCCATTACCCGCAACCCGGCCAACGAGCCGGTGGTGTGGATCAAGTCCGGCGCCGAGCGCTACATCCCGCAGCCGGTGCGCTACCAGGCGCTGGACGCCACCACGGTGATCGTGCTGCAGGGGCTCGGTGCCGACAACCGGGTGGTGGTGCAGGGCGCACCGCTGCTGGCCCAGATTCGCTGAACGGAGCGCCGTCATGTTCGACTGGATCGTCAAGAACAGCCTGCGCCACCGGCTCTTCGTCCTGGCCGTCGCCTGCCTGCTGCTGGTGGTCGGCGCCCTCGTCGCCTGGCGCACGCCGGTCGATGTGTTCCCGAACCTCGACAAGCCGCTGGTGACGGTGCTGGCCGAGGCCGGCGGCATGGCGCCGGAAGAGGTGGAGCAGCTGGTCACCTTCCCGCTGGAGACCGCGCTCAACGGCACGCCGGGGGTGAGCCGGGTGCGCTCCACCTCCGGCGTCGGGCTGTCGATCGTGGTGGCCGAGTTCGACTGGGGCACCGATGTGTACCGCAACCGCCAGCTGGTGGCCGAGCGCCTGGCGCTGGTGCGCGCGCGCCTGCCGGCCGGGGTGACGCCGGCGATGGGGCCGGTGTCCTCGATCATGGGCGAGGTGATGCTGATCGCGCTGCCGCTGTCGGGCGGCGGCGCCGGTGCTGCCCCGACCTTGCCGACCGCGCCGGCAGCCGACCCGATGCAGGCGCGCGAATACGCCGACTTCGTGCTGCGGCCGCGGCTGCTGTCGATCCCGGGCGTGTCGCAGGTGATCCCGATCGGCGGCGAGGTGCGCACCCTGCGGGTCGAGCCCGATACCGCGCGCATGGCGCAGTTCGGGGTGACGCTGGCCCAGGTCGAGCAGGCGCTGCAGGGCTTCGCCGGCAACGCCGCCGGCGGCTTCGTCGACCTGAACGGCCGCGAGTTCCTGATCCGGCACATCGGCCGCACCCGGCGGGTGGAAGACCTGCAGGGCATGGCGGTGGCCTGGAAGGAGGGCCGGCCGATCCTGCTGCGGCAGGTGGCGCAGGTGCGGTATGCCGCGGCGATGAAACGCGGCGACGCCGGCTACGGCGGCGCCCCGGCGGTGATCGTCAGCGTGCAGAAGCAGCCGGGCGCCGACACCGTGGCCCTGAGCCGCGCGGTCGACGCCGCGCTGGCCGGCCTGCAGCAGGGCCTGCCCGCCGGGCTGGCGCCGCCGAAGGTGCTGTTCCGCCAGGCCGATTTCATCGAGGCCAGCATCGGCAACGTGACCGAGGCGCTGCGCGACGGCGCGGTCATGGTGGCCATCGTGCTGTTCGCCTTCCTGCTGTCGGCGCGCACCACGCTGATCTCGCTGGTGGCGATTCCGCTGTCGCTGGCGGTCACCGCGCTGGTGTTCCGGCTGCTCGACCAGTCGATCAACGTGATGACGCTGGGCGGGCTGGCGATCGCCATCGGCGAGCTGGTCGACGACGCGGTGGTGGACGTGGAGAACATCCTGCGCCGACTGCGGCAGAACCGGGCGCTGGCCGCGCCGCTGCCGACGCTGGCGGTGGTGCGCGCCGCCAGCGTGGAGGTGCGCTCGGGCATCGTCTCGGCTACCGCGGTGGTGGTGCTGGTATTCGTGCCGCTGTTCGCCCTGCCGGGCATCGAAGGCCGGCTGTTCACACCGCTGGGCATCGCCTACATCGTGTCGGTGCTGGCCTCGATGGCGGTGTCGATGACGGTCACGCCGGCGCTGTGCAGCCTGCTGCTGCCGGGCATGCGGCGGCTGGACCGGGGCGACAGCCGGCTGGTCGGCCGCCTCAAGGCCTGGGACGCGCGGCTGCTGGCCTGGTCGTTCCCGCGGGCACGCCTGCTGACCGCGATGGCGGCCCTGGCGGTGGCGGCCGCGGCGGCCAGCGCGGCCTTCTTTCCGCGCGCCTTCTTGCCGCCGTTCAACGAGGGCTCGCTGGTGCTGGGCCTGGTCTTCAACCCGGGCACCGCGCTGGCCGAG
>JAKONS010000551.1 GCA_022701845.1 Burkholderiaceae bacterium | reverse complement strand
GGCCGATGGCGAAGCCCACCGGAATGCCGACCAGCGCCGCCAGGCCGAAGCCGAGCGCCACCCGCTGCAGCGACGACAGCACGTTCCAGCCCACGCCCTGGTCGTTGGGACCCTTGCTGTAGAACGGGTCGCTGAAGACGGTGATCGCCTGCAGCCAGGTGTCCCTGGGCGACGGAATGCTGCTGCCGGTGGAGACCGACACCGCCTGCCACACCAGCACCATCAGCACCAGGCCGAAGATCGGTGGCAGCACCCGCAGCCACAGGGAGCGCCAGTCGTAGGGCGGCTTGGCGCGGGGCGGCGCCGCGAGGGCGGTGGTCGTCTGGGTTGTCATCGGTGGTGCCAAAGGCGCTGCGGCCACGACGGGCGCAGGCTCTTTGTCGTTCAGGTTTGCGTGGAAAACGGCGCTGACCATGAAGGCCTCCTGGGCGGGCAGGGTGGGAATGGGTGGGTGAAAACCGGCGGGACGTTCGTTCGTTCGTTCGTTCGTTCAGGTGCGGACCTTGAACGAATCGGCGTACTTCTTGGGGTCCTTGCCGTCCCAGACCACGCCGTCGATCAGCTTGGTGGTGCGCATCGGATCCTTGGGCACCGGCGCGCCGGCGGCGGCCGCGGCCTGGGTGTAGATGTCGATGCGGTTGATCTGCTTGGCCACCGCCAGGTAGTCGGGGTGGTCCTTCAGCAGGCCCCAGCGCTTGTGCTGGGTGAGGAACCACATGCCGTCCGACAGGTAGGGGAAGTTCACCGCCCCGTCGTTGTAGA
Source organism: Burkholderiaceae bacterium (assembly GCA_022701845.1). The sequence goes on along the minus strand of JAKONS010000551.1, from coordinate 3,497 downwards.
ACTTCATGTAGTTCGGGTCGTCCCAGGTCTTGCCCATGCCGTTGGTGTAGCGGCCCAGGATGCGCTGGTTGATGGCGTCCACGCTGGTGTTGACATAGCTCTTCTCGGCGATGACGTCGGCCATCTTCATCTTGTTCTGCAGACCGGTGTCGATCCACTTGCCGGCCTCGATGATGGCGGCGGTGACCGCGCGGCAGGTGTTGGGGTTCTTCTGCGCGAATTCCGAGGTGGTGCCCAGCACCTTCTCGGGGTGGTCCTTCCAGATGTCCTGGGTGGTGACGCCGGTCACGCCGATGTTGTCCATGATGGCGCGCTGGTTCCAGGGCTCGCCGACGCAGAAGCCGTCCATGTTGCCGATGCGCATGTTGGCCACCATCTGCGGCGGCGGCACGGTGATGATCTTGCTGTCCTTGAGCGGGTTGATGCCGTACGCCGCCATCCAGTAGTACAGCCACATCGCGTGGGTGCCGGTCGGGAAGGTCTGGGCGAAGGTGTATTCGCGCTTCTCGGTGGCCATCAGCTTGGCCAGCGACGGGCCGTCGACCGCGCCCTTGTCGGCGAGCTTCTTCGACAGGGTGATCGCCTGGCCGTTGTTGTTGAGGGTCATCAGCACCGCCATGTCCTTCTTCGGACCGCCGATGCCCAGGTGCACGCCGTAGAGCATCCCGTAGAGCGCATGGGCGAAATCGAGCTCGCCGTTGACCAGCTTGTCGCGCACGCCGGGCCAGCTGGCTTCCTTGCTGGGCACGATCTTGACGCCGTATTTCTTGTCGATGCCGAGCACCGAGGCCATCACCACGCTGGCGCAGTCGGTCAGCGGGATGAAGCCGATCTTCACTTCTTCCTTCTCGGGTTTGTCGGAGCCCGCGGCCCACACGCCGCTGTGGCCGAGCGTGGCGAACAGCGCGCCGGCGCCGGCCTTCTTGATGAAGTCGCGGCGCGGCGCGGCGGCTGCCGGGACGGCGTCGGCGATGCCGGGATTCTTCTTCTGGACCATGGTCGAACTCCTTGCGGGCTAAACGAAAAACACGAGATAAAAAGCAGAACGGCGCCCATTTCCTGCCGCGGTTGCGCAGACAGAAAATGGACGCCGTTGTCCAGGTGTCGGGTGTGACGAGGGTTCCGGACCGCCTTTGGTCCGTCGCCGTGAATTACTCATGCAGGAGTCGTGCCAGCGGATGGGGTCACCGCGCGGCGCCATCCGGGCCGGCGGTGGGACCGAACCCGCCGCATCGCGCACGGCCAGCCCTTCCGGCCGGGCCGTCGTGGTGCAGCGCACCAAACTGCGGCGGCGCTGTCGCGGTGCCTCAACGCGTTCGCGCCGGCAGCAGCTCGGCCATCGACAGCACCGCCTCGGCTACTTCCACCAGCCGCTTGCCCTGGCCCATGGCGGTCTGGCGCAGCATCTTGTGGGCGTCTTCCTCGCTGAGGTGGCGGTGCGCCATCAGCAGGCCCTTGGCGCGCTCGACCAGCTTGCGGTCGTTGAGCGCAGCGCGCACGCTGGCCAGTTCGTCGGCCATCGCCTGCAGCCGATGCGATTGCTCCTGCACCATTTCCAGCACCGAGCGGCCGAGCTGCGGCCCGAGCGAGGGCGGCTGGGCCCGGGGCACGGGATTGTCGAAGAAGGCATCGACCGATGCCGCCGGCAGCGTCTGCGCGGCGTCGAGCAGGCTGGCGTGGGTGGCCAGGTCGGCGCGTGCCTGGTCGAGCTTGTCGTGGCAGCGCCGCACCAGATCGGCGGCCAGCCGCACCTCCACCGCATGCATCGCGTCGATGCGCTCGGTGCAGCCGTCGAACCAGACGCTGCTGAGGCGGTGGTCGAGCGCGGTGCCCGGCTGCGCGGTGCAGGCGATGCGGCGCAGCTTCTCGATCTCGGCCATCGCCTCGCCGCCGAGGCAGGCCTGCCACAGCCCGATATGCGCCGGCTCGGCGAAGTCGGTGAAAACGGTGAAGCAGCGCTCCTGGGAATCGATGAGGTGCAGCCAGTGCTGCTGCGCGGCGGGGTCGGCCACCCCCTGCAGGAAAGCCAGCGAGCCGGCAGCGCGCTCCTGGCCGGTGAATTCCTTGCCCTGCATGAAATGGAACATCGCCACCAGCAGCCGCGACAGCTCCGGGTTGCTGGCGCTGTCGGCGGCATCGAACACCACGCCCAGCAGGGCGCCGATCACCCGGCTGAAGCGGCGGGTGCTTTCGGTGCTGTCGAGGCTGCGTGCGCCGATACCGTCGCGCAGGCCGGGCAGTGCGCCCAGCCCCTGCAGGGCGTAGGCGATGCGGCTGAACAGGCGCGCGCCGTTGCCGATGCGGCCGGCGCCGGCGTACTGGATGTCGAGGTCGTCCAGGGCGGCGCGCCAGCGGTCGGCCGCGCAAATGCTGGCGGCCACCTGTTTTTGTCTTTGGGCGTCGAACGGGGCATCGCGATTGCCCAGGAAGAGGTTGCTCATGCCGCGCTCGCGCTGCAGGGCGTGGATCAGCTCGGCGGTGCGGCGCACCAGTTCGCTGGTGAGCAGCAGCTGTTCGAGTTCGCGGATTTCGCACTGGCGTGCGGCGACGAGGAAATCAAGGCCTGTTTTCATGGGGCTCCATGCACCACCTCGAAGCAAGGCGCGTGCCGTGGAGTCGTCCGCAGGCCGGCGGCGGGGACGACCGCCGGGCCCGGCGTGCGCCGTCAGGGAATCGCCGCCTGGGCCTGGGCCTGCAGCGTGGCGAACCACTTGGCTTTCAGGTGCTCCAGCTCGTACGAAGTGGGTTGCGGAAACGGCAGCCACGGGCCGTTGTCGACGCGGTAGCGGTCCTTGCGGTGGTCGCCGTCCGGGTCGGCGTTCAGGTGGATCGTCTTGATCTTGTCCTCCGACAGATCGAAGGTTTTCTTCACGAAGTGGGGGTCCACGAATTCGATGGTGGTGGGCCGCGCGCCCTGGAAGTCGAGCGGCGCGTTCTGCAGCTTCTTGAACCGTTTGTAGCTGACCGGCCGGAAATCGAAGGTGCCGGCATGCACCGGCCGGGCCGCCATCGACAGGGCCGCATTCAGGTCGTAGAAGATGAAGCGGCCGTCGCGCAGCCAGTAGGTGTGGTGGTGGTTGGTGCAGGGTACGCCCAGGATCGCGCCGCCGGACTGGGCGCGCTGGAAGAAATGGTCGACTTCGGCGACACGGCGGCTGCGCTCCTGCTGGGCCTGCTGCACCACGCTGTCGACGGTGGCGAGCGCCGCCGGCGGAGCGGACACCGCGCGCAGCATCCTCAGGCCGTGGTTGGTGTGGCGTTCCAGTTCGGCTTCGGCAAACGGCCGGGTGTTGTCGTCGGCGCGTGCCAGCACCAGCGTGCCGAGGTCTTTCATGCGGCGCAGGAGCGTGGCGACGTTGTCGAACCAGCCGTCGAGTTTCCCGCCCTCCGCCGAGCCACCGCCACCGAAAGCAGTCACCACCGCACGGCGGTAATCGGCGGCGGCGCTCGCCGTGCCGCTGCGCAGCAGATCGCTGTAGCCCTGCACCAGGGTCGAC
>JAKONS010000543.1 GCA_022701845.1 Burkholderiaceae bacterium | reverse complement strand
CGCGGATTGATGCCGCTGAAAGGCGATGCATCGACCTCGGGCGAGTGGTGCAGCTCCGGCTCGCGCGCGGCAGGTAATGCCAGTACCGCCGGAGCACGCACGAAATAGCCGATGCGGGGGCGTGCCTCGACCAGACCCTGGTCCTCCATCCATCGCAGCGCCTGCAGGCCGGTCGACAGGCTGACACTGTGGCGCAGCATCAACTCCCGCACCGACGGCATGCGGCTGCCGGGTGGAAGCGTTCCTTGTTCGATCGCCGCGCTGTAGTGGCTGGCGAGTTGCCGGTACAGCAGGTCTTCGTGCGGATCGGCCGACGACGCCGAGGGGAAAGGCAACATATGCTGACTATTGCATGCACTCCTCACGACCGCAACAGATACAGCCCATCCGTATTTCGACCGGAACAGGCCGTGGACAACTGCACTGATACGGTCTACTCAGGAGCTGTCTGTGTCTGTCTGCCTATCGGGTCGAACCCTAACATCGAGGCTCCTCATCAGGAGCCTTCATGTCTTCCTCCGCTCTCCTCGCCTTCCGCTCCTTATCCGCTCACCAGCAGCAACTCATCGAACTCACCGCCGGCACCGAACTGCGCTGCGTCGAGGGCTCCGTCGATGTGCACCTGGGTTACACCGGGCTGAGCCTCACACTTGGCGCGCACCAGTCCATCCGCATTCCGCAATCGCAGTGGGCCTCGGTGTCGAGTGAAGCTGCCAGCAGGATTTCGTTAAGCGCCACGCCGGACGAATGCGTCCAGGCAGAAAAAAACCGCCAGGGCCTCGGCGGCCTCTGGCGGTTGCTGGCAGCACGCCTGATGGTCAGGCGTGGGCCGCGCGCAGCCTGATCGAGAAATCACGCAGAGCGGCGATACCGCTTTCTTCGGCACGGCGGCACCAGGCCTGCAAGTCGGCAGTCAGTTGTTCCCGCGAATGGGTGGTGTTGAGCCACATCTGGCGCAGCTCTTCGCGCATGGTGAGCATCTTGTCCAACACCGGATGGGCGGCCAGGGCCTGTTCCACCTGCGGAAGCGCGGTCGCAGGCACCTTCTCGGCATCGCGGTGCAGCCAGCGCTTGGCGGCGGTCAGGTTGGTGGCATCAGCACGGCGGGCCTTGAGCGCCGCGAGCTCTTCCCGAGCGGCCATGCGCACGCCACGGGCGTAACCGGCCATGACTTCGTAGCGATTGGCGATGAGCGCCTCGAGCGTTTTTTCGTCCGCTACCGGCTTGATCTCGCCGGTCTGCAACTTGGGCGCGGTCTTCTTGACCTTGGCCCAGCCGATTTTCGACATCATCGAGATGTAGACCCAGCCGATATCGAACTCGTACGGCTTGACCGAGAACTTTGCCGAGGTCGGGTAGGTGTGGTGGTTGTTGTGCAGCTCTTCACCGCCAATGATGATGCCCCACGGCGACAGGTTCGTGCTGGCATCGACCGCTTCGAAGTTGCGGTAGCCCCAGTAGTGGCCCAGACCGTTGACCACGCCTGCGGCCCAGAACGGAATCCACAGCATCTGCACCGCCCATACCGTGGCACCCAGGCCGCCGAACAGCGCCAGGTTCAACATCAGCATCAGGCCCACGCCTTGCCAGCCGAAGCGGCTGTAGAGATTGCGTTCGACCCAGTCGTTGGGCACCCCGTGGCTGAACTTGGCGATGGTTTCCTTGTTCTTGGCTTCCGCGCGATAGAGCTCGGCACCGCGCCACATCACCGTGTCGATACCGCGGGTCTGCGGGCTGTGCGGGTCTTCGTCGGTTTCGCACTTGGCGTGGTGCTTGCGGTGGATGGCCACCCACTCGCGGGTGACCATGCCGGTGGCCAGCCACAACCACAGGCGGAAGAAATGCGAGGGAATCTTGTGCAGGTCCAGGGCCCGATGCGCCTGGGTGCGGTGCAGGAAGACCGTCACCGCCACGATGGTGATGTGGGTCGTCAGCAGCGTGTACAGCGCGACTTCCCACCACGCCCAATTCAGCAGCCCGTTGCCGAGCCAGTCGATGGTGGCGTTGAAGACAGTCGAGTCGGGTAGAACCATAGTGTGTGAGCTTTGCTGCGGGGTCGCCGCCGGGTGACAAGAGTACTGAGTGCAGGATGCGGAAATGCAGGTGTCGGATGGCGAGCCTGCAGTGCCGAACTTTTCAGCACGACAATTTTAGAGCGTCATGCAGAACTTAAGTTCGCATGACCAGCCCTTTGCAGGTTCTTTTCTTGCCCATCGGGCTATCTCGCGCTCAGGGCTTACGCGTCCAGACGGCCGCGAAAAAGCCGTCGGTCTTGTGGATATGGGGCCACAGTCGCAAATAGAGGCCCCCGCTCTCGTGGCCGCTACACAGGGCGGCCGCATCGGGCACCTTGAGCTGGGTGAGCAGTTCCACCGCCGGCGTCGCCACGAAATCCGGGTGCTCCGCGCTGAACGCCGCAGCGATGTTTTCGTTTTCTTCCGCCAGGATGCTGCAGGTCGCGTACACCAGTCGCCCACCCGGCTTCACCAAGCGGGCGGCGCTGGCCAGGATGGCCGCCTGCTTGACCGTCAGCTCCTGAATGCCCTCGGGCGACTGCCGCCATTTCAGATCGGGATTGCGGCGGGTGGTGCCCAGGCCGGAACAGGGTGCGTCGACC
>JAKONS010000536.1 GCA_022701845.1 Burkholderiaceae bacterium | reverse complement strand
GCCACGCTGGCCGCACCACGGTTCTTCCGTGGTGGACTTCATCGCCGCACGCCCGCTGATCTGAGCGGCCGGCGCGGCGCCGGTCCACCGAAGTGTTTTTTGCTTCGGAGTCCGTCTTGTCTTCTCCCTTCTCTTCCGCTGCGGCGCAGCCGTGCGCGTGTCCGCTGCCGGCCACCGCGCCGGCCCCGCGCCTCCAACCAGTGTTTTCGCGCCTCCTTCGGCCGTTCCTCCCGCATTTCCTTTCGCATTTCCTCCCGCGTGTCCTGCTGCTGTTCAGACCATCGCTGCTGCCGCTGGCGCTGCTGTTGGTGCTGCCTTTCTCGCTCATCTCCCCCGCCCGGGCGCAAACGGCGGTCGTCGATCCGGTACCGCTGACGCTCGACGCCGCCATCGGCCGCGCCCTCGCCGCCAACCCCGACATCGCCGCCGCAGGCCGCGAGCGCCAGGCCACCGAAGGCGCGCTGCTGCAGGCCACCCTGCGGCCGAACCCGGAGGTCGCGGCGCTGGAAGAAGACCTGCGCCACGGCCGCCGCACCACCACGCTGCAGTTCTCCCAGCCGATCGAGCTGGGCGGCAAGCGCGCCGCGCGCACCGCGGCGGCGGGTCTGCGCCGCGACCAGGCCGGCTGGGCGCTGCAGCAGGCGCACGCCGACGTACGCGCCGCGGTCATCGTGCAGTTCGTCGAGGTGCTGTGGGCGCAGCAGCGGCTGCGGCTGGCCGCCGAGTCGGTCACCCTGGCCGAGAACGCCACCCGCGCGGCCAGCCGGCGGGTGGCGGCGGGCAAGGTGTCGCCCGTGGAGGAAACCCGCTCCCAGGTGGCCGAAGCCGCGGTGCGGGTGGAAGCCCTGCAGGCCGAAGGCGCCCTGCGCGCGGCCCGCCAGCGCCTGGCCGCGTTGTGGGGCGATGCACCGTCGGCGGCGTTTCGCGCCACCGTCGCCGGGCGGCTGGCGCTGCCGCCGGAGGGGCTCGCCGCGGCGCCGCTCGACGAGCGTCTGGCCGATGCGCCCCTGCTGGCCCAGTCGCGCATCGAGCTCGACCGCCGCCGCGCACTGGTGCGGGTGGAAACCGCCGCCACCGTGCCGAACGTCTCGGTCATCGTCGGCGCCAAGCGGCTGCAGGAGGCCGGGGTGACGCAGGGCATCGTCGGTTTCTCGGTGCCGCTGCCGGTGTTCGACCGCAACCAGGGCAACCTGGCCGAAGCCCTGCGGCGGGAAGACAAGGCGCGCGACGAACTGGCGTCGGCCACGCTGCGGCTGGCCACCGACGTGGCACAGGCCCAGGAACGCCTGCGCTCCGCCCGCGCCGAGGCGCAGACGCTGCAGCGCGACGCCCTGCCCGGCGCCCGCCTGGCCTACGACGCGGCCGCCCAGGGCTTCGCGCTCGGCAAGTTCAGCTTCCTGGAGGCGCTGGACGCGCAACGCACCTGGTTCCAGGTGCAGGCCCAGGCGCAGCGCGCGCTGGCCGACAGCCTGCGCGCCGCCGCCGAGATCGAGCGGCTGCTCGGCATCGCCGCCGACGCCTCGGCGCTCACCCCCCTCCTGCTTTCCCCTCAGCCGTGACCGGCGATCGAGTCGAGAAAACCACCATGTCCAAGATTTCCACCCTCCTGGCCACGCCGGGCGCCCGCCGCCAGGCCTGGATCGTCCTCGCCATCGTCGTCGCCACCCTCCTCGCCGGCGCCTGGCTGCTGCGCGGCACCGGCGACGACCACGACCATGACCATGCCGATGAAGAAAAGACCGAGGCGCCGCATGCCGAGAACGACGGCAGGATCGCTTTGGCCGACGACCAGCTGGCCGCCGCCGGCATCGCGCTGACCACCGCCGGCCCCGCCCGCATCGCCACCCGGCTGCAGCTGCCGGGCGAGATCCGCTTCGACGAAGACCGCACCGCGCATGTGGTGCCGCGGGTGGCGGGCGTGGTCGAGCGGGTGGCGGTGCAGCTCGGCCAGCAGGTGCGCAAGGGCGATGTGCTGGCGGTGCTGTCGAGCAGCGCACTGTCGGAGTTGCGCAGCGAAGGCCTGGCGGCGCAGCAGCGCGCCGCCCTGGCACGCACCACCGCCGAGCGCGAGGAGCGCCTGTGGCGCGACCGCATCTCGGCCGAGCAGGACTGGCTGCAGGCCCGCCAGGCGCGGCAGGAAGCCGACATCGCCGCTGCCAACGCGCGCCAGAAACTGCGCGCGCTGGGCGCCTCCCCCGCGACCGACGCCAGCGCGCTGGCCCGCTACGAGCTGCGGGCGCCGTTCGACGCGATGGTGGTCGAGAAACACCTCGCGCTCGGCGAATCGGTGAAGGAAGACGCCAACGTGTTCACCCTGTCCGACCTGTCCCATGTGTGGGCGGAGATCGCCGTGCCGGCCAGCCAGCTCAGCGCGGTGCGGGTGGGCGAGACGGTCACCGTGCGTTCCACCGCTTTCGAGCAGAGCGCCACCGGCAAGGTGGCCTACGTCGGCTCGCTGCTGGGCGAGCAGACCCGCAGCGCCACCGCCCGGGTCACGCTGGCCAACCCGCAGCTGGCCTGGCGCCCGGGGCTGTTCGTGAACGTAGTGATCGAGCAGCCGGGCGTCGATGCGGCGGTCTCGGTGCCCACCGAAGCCCTGCAGACCATCGACGGCCGCAGCGTGGTGTTCGAGAAGGTCGACGGCGGCTTTCGCGCGCGGGCGGTGGCGGTCGGGCGCAGCGACGGCGGGCGCACCGAGATCGTCGACGGGCTGGCCGCCGGCACCCGGCTGGCCGGCGCCGGCAGCTTCGTGGTCAAGGCGCAGCAGGGCAAGGGCTCGGCGGCGCACGGCCACTGAGGAGCGGCCACGCCATGTTCGACAAGATCATCCGTTTCGCCATCGACCAGCGCTGGCTGGTCATGCTGGCCGTGCTGGCCATGGCCGGCCTGGGCGTCTTCAGCCTGCAGCGCCTGCCGATCGACGCCGTGCCCGACCTCACCAACGTGCAGGTGCAGATCAACACCGCCGCCCCCGGCTATTCGCCGCTGGAGGCCGAGCAGCGGGTGACCTACCCGCTGGAGACCGCCCTGGCCGGCCTGCCGGGGCTGCAGCAGACCCGTTCGCTGTCGCGCTACGGGCTGTCGCAGGTGACAGCCATCTTCGAGGACGGCACCGACATCTTCTTCGCGCGCCAGCTGGTGGGCGAACGCATGCAGTCGGTGCGCGACCAGCTGCCCGCCGGCACCGCGCCGGCGATCGGCCCGATCTCCACCGGGCTGGGCGAGATCTTCCACTGGACGGTGGAGGCCGACCCCGCAGCGCGCCGCGCCGACGGCCAGCCCTACACCGCCACCGACCTGCGCGAGATCCAGGACTGGGTGATCCGGCCGCAGATGCGCAACGTGAAGGGCGTGACCGAGGTCAACACCATCGGCGGCTTCGCCAAGGAATACCAGGTGGCGCCCGACCCGGAGAAGCTCGCCGCCTACGGCCTGGGGCTGGGCGCGGTGGTGGAGGCGCTCGAGCGCAACAACGGCAACGTCGGCGCGGGCTACATCGAGCGGCGCGGCGAGCAGTACCTGGTGCGCGCTCCCGGCCAGCTGCGCACGGTGGACGACATCGCCGACGTGATCCTGCGCAGCGTCGACGGCGTGCCGGTGCGCATCCGCGACGTGGCGACCGTCGGGCTGGGGCGCGAGCTGCGCACCGGCGCGGCCACCGACAACGGCCGCGAGGTGGTGCTGGGCACCGTCTTCATGCTGATGGGCGAGAACAGCCGCACCGTCTCGCGCGCAGCGGCCGCGCGGCTGGCGGAAATCAACCGCCAGTTGCCCAAAGGCGTGCAGGCGATCACGGTGTACGACCGCACGGTGCTGGTCGACAAGGCGATCGCCACGGTGCGCAACAACCTGCTCGAAGGCGCGGTGCTGGGGGTGGCGGTGCTGTTCCTGTTCCTGGGCAACATCCGGGCCGCTTTGATCGCCGCGGCGGTGATTCCGCTGGCGATGCTGTTCACCTTCACCGGCATGGCCAGCCAGAAGATCAGCGCCAACCTGATG
>JAKONS010000531.1 GCA_022701845.1 Burkholderiaceae bacterium | reverse complement strand
GGCGCCGTCGAGTGGCAGCTGTCGCGCGAGCTGCCGCTGCGCGACTACCAGACGCAGTACAACGAAACCGACTTCGCCTTCTTCGAGCGCCTCTGCCAGGAGTGGGGCATCAACTACTACTTCCGGCATGCGGGCGGCCGGCACACCCTGGTGGTGACCGACGTCGGCGGATTCGGGCCCTTTCCCGCACCGGCCTACCAGCGCATCGCATTTCGTGCGCCGGGCTGGAAGGCCGACGCCGAATATCTCCACCGCCTGACGGTCGGCCAGCAGCTGGTCACCGGGCGCTACGAAACCGACGACCACGACTACACCCAGCCCCGCGCCCAGCTGGCGACGAGCGCACGCGCCGGCCGCCCGGCGCGGCCGACCGCCGGTACCGTCTACGAATGGCACGGCGGACCGCTCGCCAGCCACTACGCACAGCCGCGCGCCTACCTCGGCCCGCACGATGGCGACGCCCGCCGTGAGGCGCTCGACCGGGCGACCACCGAGGGCCGCCTGCTGGCAGAACGCCGGCTGGAGGCGCTGCACACCGCCGCCGGCCGCATGCAGGCCAGCGGCAACCTGCGCGCGCTGGTGCCGGGTTGCAGCTTCGAGCTGGTCGGGCATCCCCGCGCGCAGGTCAACACCGCCTGGCTGGTGCTCGACACCCATTTCGTGCTGGAAGAGCTGCCGCAGGAAAGCCAGCGACCCGGCGCAGACGCCCGCCCGCGCTGGCGAGTGCAGGTGGAGCTGACCGCGCACCCGCTGTCGCAGGCGCTGCGGCCCGCACCCACCCGCGCCAAGCCGTTCACCCACGGCCCGCAGTCGGCGGTCGTCAGCGGCCCGCCGGGGTACCCGGTCTGGACCGACGCGCTCGGCCGCATCAAGGTGAAATTCCGCTGGCATCGCCCGGAGCCCCGGCCGGACGGCGCGACCGGCAGCACCTCCTGCTGGGTGCGGGTCGCCTCGACCTGGGCCGGCAGTGCGATGGGCCAGGTGGCACTGCCGCGGGTCGGGCAGGAGGTGCTGATCGATTTTCTCGGCGGCGACCCGGACCTGCCGGTCTGCGTGGGCAGCCTTTTCCACAATGCGCATCGCCAACCCTGGGAGCTGCCGCACCAGCACGCGCTGAGCGGCCTGCGCAGCCGCGAGTTGCCCCAGCATGGGACGCCCGATGCAGGCGCCGGCGGCAACCAGGTGGTTTTCGACGACACCCCCGGCGCCCTCCAGGCCCAGTTCGGCTCCGACCACCGTCTGAGCCAGCTCAGCCTCGGCCGCATCCACCGGATCCTGCACCGCAAGGGCCGGCAGGAAGCGCGCGGCGAAGGCTTCGAATTGCGCACCGACGGCCATGGCGCGCTGCGTGCGGGTGATGGGCTGTTGATCAGCACCCACAAGCGGCAAGAAGCCGCCGGCGGCATGAAGGAACTGCAGGAAACCGGCCGATCGCTGGCAGCGGCACAGGCGCAACTGGAGGCGCATGCCCTCGGTGCGCAGGATCTGGGCGCCCAGGACACCGGCGACCAGCAGGCGGTCGCCGCAGCCATCGCACGTCAGAACGCCGCGATCGGCGGGGCATCCAGCCAACCGCTCGGGGAGTTGTCGGCGCCTGACCTGGTGATGGCGAGCGCGGCCGGCATCGCGGCATCGGCCGCGCAAGGCCTGCACCTGGCCGCTGGAGACGACATCGGGCTGACGAGTGCCGCGCACACCAGTCTCAGCACCGGCGGCAGCCTGCTGGCCAGCGCGGCGAAGGCGATCCGCCTGCTGGCCCACCGCGGCATGCGGCTGTTCGCCGCCCAGGGCGATGTCGAGGTGCAGGCGCAGGGCGGCGACCTGCGGCTGGCCGCGAAACACACCGCCGAACTGGGTTCGACCGACGGCTGGGTGCAGGTCACCGCTGCCAAGGGCATCCGGCTGAACGTGGGCGGCACCTGCATCGAGATCACCGCAGCGCAGATCGCCCTGCTGACCGAAGGTCGCATCGCCCTGCACTCGGCCGGCCAGGAAAGCCACGGCCCCCGCAGCCGCGCCGCGCATCTCAACCGCATGCCGGCCACCGCCTTCGACGACCGCTATGTCGTCTACGACGAACACCACCGCCCGATGCCGGACACCCGCCTGGAAGTGCTGCGCGAAAGCGGCGACGTGCTCGGCGAGAACAGCGACGCCGAAGGCCGCATCGCCACCCAGCGCGGCGACGCACCCGACGGCATCGTGCTGCGCACCCTGTGAATCCAAAACCTTTTCTCAACACCCATGACGACAGCCCCATCTGCTACTGCGCCGCGCCTACCGGAGCGCTATCTCTACCCCCGCCTCGATGCGAACGGCAAACATGTCTTCACCCCGGAACTCACCCATGCCAGCAGGACCGACCCGGTCGGGTTGATCTGCAGCACCGTGCGCAGCCTGCCGATCGTTTTCGTGCCGGGCACGATGGGCAGCAATTTGAAGGTGATCGGGCAACAAGAACAGGTTTGGCGTTTCGATGGCCTTGTCAGCCTCGCAAGCCAACAAGTCCTGAGAAGCGCTGGGCGGCGCCAAATGTATTTGCATCCGGATCGTACCGAGGTCGATCCAAATGGGGCGGTACCAAAATCGGTCGGCATCCTTACTGCTGAAGAGCACTTCCGCCAACGCGGTTGGGGTGAGATTGCGGCAGCCAGTTATCAAAGCACGCTGATATGGCTTGAAGAAACCTTTCATGGTCAGCGAGGCGTGGGCATCGGCGAAAGCCCCCATCAAATATTTAATGCCGGACTGCGCGAAATAAGCGACGGTATTCGCTGGCAAATTAGAAAGGGGTTCGAGCCATTGACCGCCGACCAATGCCGGAATGCGGAAGAATGGGTTTATCCTGTTTACGCATTCGGCTACAACTGGCTGCAGAGCAACGAGGTTTCGGCGAACAAGCTAGCAGCGCGGATTCGGCAGATTATCGCTGCCAACAATAGCAAGGCAGGACGCTGCGAACAGGTGATTGTGGTCACACACAGCATGGGCGGGCTGGTAGCCAGACGTTGTGCCCAACTGCCCGGAATGTTCGCAGCGATCGCCGGCATCGTACATGGCGTCATGCCGGCAATAGGCGCTGCAGTAACTTACCGTCGCTGCAAGGTCGGCATGTGGGACGAAAATCTCCTCGCGTCTTTGGTAATTGGCAGCAACGGTCGAGAAATTACCGCAGTTTTTGCACAGTCCCCGGGCGCACTAGAGCTTCTGCCTGCAGCGGATTATCGAACTGACTGGCTGCGTTTTAGCTTTGGCGGCACTGAACCCATGACCAACAGCTATGCTGCAGGCAACTACCATGAGACGATATACAAAACACGCAATAGATGGTGGGGTTTGATAAAAGAGGAATGGCTGAATCCCCGCGACGGCATTTCCATTGACTGGGTGACTTATGAAAAATCCCTCAACAAAGCCATCGTTTTCCAGCAAAAAATTAGAAATGGCTACCATCATAATAGTTGGGCATTCTATGGATTTGGCATTCCCACATCCGAAACAGTCAGTTGGACAAGTGAACCGGGCAATACGCATTCGTATAACATTGCAGCGCCCACAAGAGCGGAAGCGCTCGACGGCTCAGGGGCCGATGCCTCGCGCGACTCCCGCGGCGTTTTTCACTGGCAAGACCGACAGGTCGCGCAAGGCGGCTCCAATCTTCTCTATATGCATGGTCCCGAGGCCGCTCGGGCAGTGCCTGGCTCCACCCAAAAGGTTTTCAACCAAACAGTGCACTACATACTGCACGCGAAAAAACCTGCTGAAGATGGCGATGGAACAGTACCTGTACTCAGCGGTCGAGCGCCACAACCCCATATAAAACAGATTTTCGCAATTAGCGGTTTGGAGCATGAGCCGGCTTACAAGTCGAAGGACGCCCGAAACGTCACCGGCTACGCTATCGTCCGTATCGCTGAATTAGCGACCCGATTTTTCGACATTCCGCCACCGAAGCCCTACCCATGAAGGCGTCCAAACGCGCATATATCCTTGCCGGCATTTTTGCGGCCACAGGATGCGCCATATGTGCGGCTCTTTACCTGCGTTTTAATATTCCGGCATACACACCTCCGATCATGATCAATTTCTCGTCGCAAACGCGCACGCATTGCATTGGACGCTTTCTCGTCGATTTGCCGGCCGAGTTAGGCAACCCGATTGTATATCCAGCAATATTCTACTTTGGGTCGGGCGCCGATTTTAAACAGGTCGAACTCAAAATGCCGGTGCGGAAGCAAATTGACCAAAGAACTTTCGATGAGATGGTGGCCGCCCGAACTGACGAACTGGTTCGCGGACGAAATGACTACATGGAAACCTCCATGCTGATTGCGGAGAAATCGTCAAGCACTCCAAACGGCCGCGCGACAATACTCAGACGCCTGGAAGCCGAGGTAGGATGGGTCGGCTCGTTGATAAGCGAATTGCATACATTAGTGAATGGAAAATATGTGATATTGTTAGCCGAGTCATTTCCACCGCCGAATAACGGCGCTCATCCAGATAACAGCCAATACAAACAGATCGATGCGTCTGCAGCGGAACAACGTCTAATACTCTTCGCTCAAAATTTACGCGGAATGGAGAATCGTGAAGATATCAAAGCAGGCTTTTGCTTGAATGATATTATTGTCGATCAGGCGAAGATCGGATATGACGATGAAAAAGCGACATTCGGCTTTAATTATAGCGACTCAAGCCAGCCAAAGTTAAGCATTGATATGAATGGGAAATTTGGCAATGATGAAGAGACGCTTTTCGATCGTTCGCGCCGGTTGATGGCTTCGACCTTGATTTTCGAAGACGAAGTACTTATAAGAAAATTGCGCAAGTCCACAATGACAATCGCAGGAATCCATTTCCAGCAGTGGGCACATGAAACCTATACGAAAACCAGTGGAGTGACGCGTTACACCTATATGGCCGAAAATATTCATCGACCTGACCAAGCGGAATCTTTTATTCACCCATCGATTTCCATCACACTTGTATCGGGGGACGAAAACGGCAAGTTCTCGTCGCCTTATTCGCTGTCACAACTGGAAACTGCGTGGGACCAATGGCTCGCGACGCTGCGACTTACTTCTGTCAATAAGCACAAGCAGGCGGATTAAGGGTCAAATAAATTTGACGAACGGCGTTATCTCAACGCAGCTGCGTGAACCAAAATCACAATGAAATCCACAAAACAAAAAATTCACGAGTTTCTTACTTGTATGGCAATTATTTTAGGGACGCTAATAACGATCATCGGTGGCGGCCTTCTGTACGTCATTTGCACATTCGAGATGAAATTTTGAGAAAATAATTGCCGACAAAGTCGCGACATCCACTAATAAGGCTCCGACGTTTGGTGGTTCAGCGACCACCAACGTATTGTCATCACCCAAACACATGGCTACATTGGGCTTTTGAAGAAAGACGTCCTTCATGCCCGAAACCTCCGTCGTTGCCCCCACGCCGGAACACCCGGCCGAT
>JAKONS010000517.1 GCA_022701845.1 Burkholderiaceae bacterium | reverse complement strand
GTCGAGGCGGCGGGCGGACGCGTCCACCAGTTCCATCAGCTTCATGTGGCCGACCCCGCCAGGTTCTCGATGGTGCGGCGGTAGATGTTCTTCAGCGGCTCCAGTTCGGCCACCTCGATGTGTTCGTCGATCTTGTGGATCATCGCGTTCGGCGGGCCGCATTCCAGCACTTCGCGGCAGATGCGGGCGATGAAGCGGCCGTCGCTGGTGCCGCCGGTGGTGGAGAGCTGGGTGGCGATGCCGGTCTCGGCGCGGATCGCGTCGGTCACCGCATGCACCAGCACGCCAGGGGTGGTGAGGAAGGGCTGGCCGGAGATCGTCCAGGCGATGTCGTATTCCAGGCCGTGGCGGTCCAGCACCGCCGCCACCCGCGCCTGCAGGCTGTCGGACGTGGACTCGGTGCAGAAGCGGAAATTGCAGTCGATCGCCACCTCGCCCGGGATCACGTTCGACGCGCCGGTGCCGCCGTGGATGTTGCTGATCTGCCAGGAGGTGGGCGGGAAGAATTGGTTGCCCCGGTCCCATTCGGTGGCGGCCAGTTCGGCCAGCGCCGGCAGCGCCTGGTGGATCGGGTTGCGCGCCAGCTGCGGATAGGCGATGTGCCCCTGCACCCCGCGCACGGTCAGGCGGGCGTTCATGCTGCCGCGCCGCCCGTTCTTGACCATGTCGCCGGTGCGCTCCACCGCGGTGGGCTCGCCGACGATGCACCAGTCGAGCCGCTCGCCGCGTTCCTGCAGCACGCGGCACACGGCCACCGTGCCGTCGACCGCGGGGCCTTCCTCGTCGCTGGTCAGCAGCAGCGCGATGGCGATCGGCGAGAGCGCCGGCGCGGGAAGGGCGGCGACGAATTCCTCCACCGCCACCACGAAGGCCGCGATCGACGATTTCATGTCGACCGCGCCGCGCCCGTACAGCCTGCCGTCGCGGTGCGTCGGCACGAAAGGCGGCTGCGTCCAGCGCTCCAGCGGCCCGGTCGGCACCACGTCGGTATGGCCGGCGAACACCAGCACCGGCGCATCCGGGGTGGCGCCCGGCCGGCGCGCCCACAGATTGCTGACCCGGAAGCTGTCCGGCCCGCTGTCGATGCGCTCGTTGACGAAGCCCAGAGGCGCCAGCCGGCGCTCCAGGATCGCGAGGCAGCCCGCATCGTCGGGCGTGACCGATGGCCGGGAAATCAGCGCTTCGGTGAGCAGCAAGGTAGGTGTCATAAGAGAGCGATTGTCGGGCTTACCCTAGGGCGAGCGAAGCAAAGCCCGTTGGAGGACGCCGCGGACCGGCTTTGCCGGTTCGCCAGCGTCGCCCCCATGCAAGGGGGGCGGCGGCCACACGCAGTCGGCAAGCCTGGGGGCTAAAGCTTGATATCCAGGACGATGTCGGTGAAGGTGGGGCCGACCGGTTCGGCCTCGGCCTGCTGGCTGGCTTCGGCAGCGGCGCGGCGGGCCACGTCGAAATCGTTGTCCAGCCGCCACAGCAGGTTGGTCGGCGAATCGGCCATCGCCATGCCTTCGCGGCGGCTCACCTTGCCCTCGGTGATCAGGCGGGCGATGTCCTGCTCGAAGGTCTGCGAGCCCTCGGCCATCGACTTCTCCATCGCGTCCTGCACCGCGGAGAAGTCGCCGCGCTCGATCAGCTCGGCGATGTTGCTGGTGTTGAGCATCACCTCCACCGCCGGCACCCGGGTGTTCTCGTTGGTGCGCACCAGGCGCTGCGACACGATGGCGGTGAGCGCGGTGGCCAGGTCGCCCAGCATGGTCGAGCGCACCTCGGCCGGGTAGAAGCTCAGGATGCGGTTGAGCGTCTGGTAGCTGTTGTTGGCGTGCATCGTGGCCAGGCACAGGTGGCCCGACTGCGCATAGGAAATCGCGGCGGTCATGGTCTCCCGGTCGCGGATCTCGCCGATCAGGATCACGTCGGGCGCCTGGCGCAGCGCGTTCTTCAGGGCGACCTGCAGCGAGGCGGTGTCGGTGCCGATCTCGCGCTGGTTGACCACCGATTTGCGGCTGCGGAACAGGAATTCGATCGGCTCCTCGATGGTGAGGATGTGGCCGCCGCGGGTCTCGTTGCGCCGGTCGATCATCGAGGCGAGCGTGGTGCTCTTGCCGGCGCCGGTCGAGCCGACCATCAGCATCAGGCCGCGCCGCTGCAGGATCAGGTCGCCCAGCACGGCGGGCACGCCCAGGGTGTCGAGCCGGGGAATCTCGCTGTGGATGTAGCGGATCACCACCGCGAACGAGCCGCGCTGGCGCATCGCGCTGACGCGGAATCGGCCGACGTCCTTCATGGCGAAGCCGACGTTGAGCTCGCCCACTTCTTCCAGCTCTTCCATGCGCGCCACCGGCAGCACCTCGGCCAGCAGGTTCTTCGGCGCGTCGAAGGGCAGCGGCTGGTTGTTGATCGGGATGCAGTCGCCGTTGATGCGCAGCGTGGCCGGCGCGTTGGCCGACATGTACAGGTCGGACGCCTGTTTTTCGGCCATCAGCCGCAGGATGCGTTCCATCGTCGCCATGGCCGGGTCTTTCTGGTGGGTTCGGTAAAAGAGGAGAAAGGAAGTCAGGCGCCGCGCACGAAGGCGACGATGCGCTCGGCGGCTTCCAGGCACTCGGCGGTTTCGGCCACCAGTGCCATGCGCACCCGGCCGCGGCCGGGGTTGACTCCGTGGGCCTCGCGCGCCAGGTAGCTGCCCGGCAGCACGGTGACGCCCTGCTGCGCATACAGCGCGCGGGCGAAGGCGGCGTCGTCGCCGCCGAAGGAGGCGGGAATGCCGGCCCACAGGTAGAAGGCGGCGTCGGGCAGGGCCACGTCGAGCACCTGTGCCAGCACCGGCGTCACCTGGGCGAACTTGGCGCGGTACTGCGCGCGGTTCTCCGCCACGTGGGCTTCGTCGCCCCAGGCGGCGATGCTCGCGGTGGCCACCACCGGGCTCATCGCGCCGCCGTGGTAGGTGCGGTACAGCAGGAAGGGCTTGATCAGCGCCGCATCGCCCGCGACGAAGCCGCTGCGCAGGCCGGGCACGTTGCTGCGCTTGGAGAGGCTGGTGAACGCCATCAGCCGCGCAAAGCCGGTGCGGCC
>JAKONS010000499.1 GCA_022701845.1 Burkholderiaceae bacterium | reverse complement strand
CCTTCAGCGTCTGCGCCACCTCCGGCGGTATGTCGCTCTCCAGCCCGACACGACCGCCGTCCACCCGGAAGCGCGGGGCGTCGCTCATGGCCTGCGGGTTCTGTCCGAAGTCGGCGAGCCGGGTCATCATCTGGACATGACCCTGCGCCTGCATCGCGCCGCCCATGACGCCGAACGCCATGACCGGTGCGCCGCCCCGGGTGATGAATCCCGGAATGATGGTGTGGAACGGCCGCCGGCCGGGCGCCAGTTCGTTGGGGTGGCCCGCCTCCAGCGAGAAGCTTTCGCCGCGGTTGTGCAGGGCGATGCCGGTGCCCGGCACGACGACGCCCGAACCGAAGCCGCGGTAGTTCGACTGGATGAACGACACCATCATTCCCGATGCGTCGGCAGCCGCCAGATAGACGGTGCCGCCGGTGCGCGGCGTGCCGGCCACCGGCGTGGCGGCGCGGCCCGGCACGATCAGGCGTGCCCGCTCCGCCAGGTAGGCCGGGTCCAGCAGCGCCTCGGGCCGCATCCGCATCGACATCGGGTCGGACACATGGGCATGCAGGTCGGCGAACGCCAGCTTCACCGCCTCGATCTGCAGGTGGTAGAACGCGGCGCCGTCGAGCGGGCCGAGGTCGACATGCGCCAGCATGCCCAGCGCGATCTGCGCCGCGATGCCCTGGCCGCTGGGCGGGATCTCGTGCAGGGTCATGCCGCGGTAATCCTGGGCCAGCGGCGTGACCCAGTCGGCGCGATGGGCGGCCAGGTCCTCCAGCGTCAGGCTGCCGCCGGTGGCGCGCGCGAACGCCGCCATCGCCTCGGCCAGCGGGCCGCGGTAGAAGGCCTCGCCGCCGGTCTCGGCGATGCGCCGCAGCGTGTCGCCCTGGGCCGGGAAACGCCAGGTTTCGCCGGTGCGGGGCGTACGGCCTTCCGGCGCGAACGCGTCGGCGAAGCCGGGCTGGTCCTTCAGCATCGGCGCCTGCAGGGCCCACTGCCGCGCGATCTGCGGCGACACCGCGAAGCCCTGCCGGGCGTAGGCCACCGCGGGCTCGAAGAGCTGGGTGAACGGCAGCGTGCCGAAACGATCCGACAATGCCTTCCAGCCGGCCACCTGGCCCGGCACGGTCACCGAATCCCAGCCCGACATCGGCATCTGCGAGCGCCCGGCGAAGCGCTCCTTCGTCCAGCCGGCGGGCGCACGGCCGGTCGAATTGAGTCCGTGCAGGGTGGCGCCGTCCCAGACCATGGCGAACATGTCGCCGCCGATGCCGTTCATCACCGGTTCGACCACGGTTAGCGCGATCGCCGCGCCCAGTGCGGCATCGACCGCGTTGCCGCCGGCCAGCAGCATGCGGAGCCCGGCCTGTGCCGCCAGCGGCTGGCTGGTGGTGACCACGTTGCGGGCCAGCACCGGGCTGCGCTGCGAACGGTAGGGAAAGGCGTCGTAGTACGAATTCATGGATCCTCGAAAAGTGCCGTGGCTACTGCAGGCTGATGCCGGCGGTGCGCACCAGCTTTTCGGTCTTGATCGCATCCAGCCGGACCATCTCGGCGAAGGCGGCGGTGCCCATCGGCGTGACTTCGGCACCGGTCGATTGCAGCTTCTCGACCAGCTTCGGGTCCTTCAGGCTCTGCGCCAGCACGCTGCGGAATTTTTCCAGCACGTCCTTCGGAACGCCCTTGGGCGCGACGATGCTGTACCAGGGGTAGATGTCGTAGCCGGGATAGCCCTGCTCCGCGATCGTCGGCGTGCCCGGAAGCATCGCCGAGCGGTAGGCCGACGTCACGCCCAGCGCATTGAGCTTGCCCGACTTCACATGCGGCAGGCCGGTGACGATGGCGTCGAAATACACCGAGACCTGGCCCCCGAGCAAGGCGGGAATCGCCTCGTTCGCGCCCTTGTAGGGGATGTGCAGCATCTCGATGCCGGCCATCTGCTGGAACAGCTCGGCCGCCAGATGCGAGGTGGTGCCCGCGCCGAACGAGCCGTAGGTGAGCTTGCCCGGATGGGCCTTGCCGTAGGCGACGAGTTCCGGCACCGTCTTGGCGGGTATGGAGGGGTTGACCAGCAGGATCAGCGGGGTGATGCCGAGCAGACCGACCGATTCGAACGACGCCGGGTCGTAGGAGAGCTTGGGGTAGAGGTATTTGTTGGTGACCAGCGTGCTGTTGGTGCCGATCAGCAGGGTGTAGCCGTCGCCCGGTGCGCGGGACGCGGCTTCGGCGCCGATCATGCCGCCCGCACCGGCCCGGTTGTCGATCAGGAACGGTTGCCCGAGGTCGGCCGCCATGCGCTCGCCCACCGCACGCGCGATGCTGTCGGTCGCACCGCCGGCAGGAAACGGCACGATCAGCCGGATCGGCCGCGCCGGAAAACCGGCCGCTGGTTGCGCCAGGGCGCTGCCCGTCGCGGTGACGGCGGCCACGGCCGTTCCGACGGACAGGATCTGTTTGAGGAAGGCACGCCGCATGATTCACTCCAAAGGTTGTCGAGCCATCCGCATGCCGGCAATTCCGGCGGCGATGAGGCACGAAAACACCGAGCAATTTTCGTTCCAGTGAAATTTAGCACGTTAAATTTCACATGGACAAATATCGTGCGCGATCTTCCCCAAATTGGTGAAACCCCTAGCCGAGCGCCACGACGGTGCGCCATGGCGGGTCACGCTCAGTACGAAGGCGGCGTGACCACCCAGAACAACTCGCAGGGAACGCTGCCCGGATTGCGGTAGCGGTGGGGCGCGGTGCTCGGGAAACTGAAGCTGTCGCCCTCCTCCAGCAGGAAGAACTGCTCGTCGACCCACAGTTCCAGGCTGCCGCGGATCACGACACCCGCTTCGTCGCCGACATGGTCGTAGGCATGGCCGCTGTCGGCGCCGGGCTCCATGACCGACCATAGCAATTCGAGCGGACCGTCCAGCGTGGGCGACAGCAGGTGATCGGCGATGCCCGAGGCGAAGGAGAGCTGCCGCCGCCGCGCCTTGCGCACCACGATGCCGCCGTCGGACGGCTCCACCGCCTCGCCCTGCGGGAAGAACCAGCTGATCTGCACCTCGAGCGCTTCGGCGATGTGGTGCAGGTCGCTCACCGTCGGCGTGCTCAAGCCGCGCTCCATCTGGCTGAGAAAGCCGATCGACTTGTCGCAGGCGGCCGACAGCTGCTGGAGCGACATGCCCTTGGCCTTGCGCAGGCTCTTGACCTCGCGGCCCAGCCAGCCCATCGGGTCGGCCTTCCGGGAGGAGACGCCACCGGCGTCGGTCGGGGCGGTGTCGGGTGGGGTGGCGGGCTTTCTGGTGGTTTGCATGATGGGGTGGCCGGTGGCTCGGGGGATCGTAACGCCTGCCTTTCACGCTACTGACCACGCAAAGCTTTTTCAGGTTCGTGAAATTAGCTTTCATTTATTTCATGAGGCCAATAAAATCGACCGGTCGCCCTTCTTCTTGTCACCCACCGCGGAAACACCATGCTCCAAGCCGTCCATCCAAACGCCCTCCTGGAAACGCGTCGCCAGGCCGCTTGCCCCCGTGGCGTCGGCATCCAGACGCAGGTCTATACCGCGCG
>JAKONS010000494.1 GCA_022701845.1 Burkholderiaceae bacterium | reverse complement strand
AAGCCGCGCGGCATCCGGCAGACGATGTCGGACCTGCACATCTGGGCCGGCCTGCTCGCCGGCTGGATCCTCTACGCGATGTTCCTCACCGGCACGGTGAGCTATTTCAAGGAAGAGCTGTCGCAGTGGATGCGCCCCGAGGTGCCGCACCAGGCGGTCGTGCTCGACAACGCCGCCGCCGCCCAGCGGGTGATCGACCGGATGCAGGTGGAGGCGCCGGGCAGCCCGCAGTGGAGCATCCGCCTGCCGGACGCGCGCAGCGACAACTCGGCCAACGCCTTCTGGCGGCTGAACGATCCGGCCGGCGGCAGGCGACGCTTCGGCGAGGCCACCTTCGACCCCGCCACCGGCGAGCGGGTGGCCGCGCGGCAGACGCTGGGCGGCGAATTCTTCTACCGCTTCCACTTCCAGTTCCACTACATGCCGGTGGTGTGGGGCCGCTGGCTGGCCGGCGTGTGCGCGATGTTCATGCTGGTGGCCATCGTCAGCGGGGTCATCACCCACAAGAAAATCTTCGTCGACTTCTTCACCTTCCGCTGGGGCAAGGGCCAGCGCTCGTGGCTGGACGCGCACAACGCGCTGTCGGTGTTCGGTCTGCCCTTCCATCTGATGATCACCTACACCGGGCTGGTGACGCTGATGCTGACCTACATGCCCTGGGGCGACCAGCTCGCCTTCAAGACGCAGGCCGAGCGCGCCCAGCGCAACGCCGAGCTGAGCGCTTTCATCGCGCCGCGCAAGCCCAGCGGTGTTGCCGCGCCGCTGGCGCCGGTCGACGCGATGGTGCGCCAGGGCCAGGCGCGCTGGGGCGCCGACGGCGTGGGCCGGGTCACCGTCACCCAGCCGGGCGACGCCGCGGCGCGGGTGGCGGTGGCGCGCGGCGATGCCGGCCGGGTGTCGGTCAGCCCGCAGTACCTGCTGTTCGACGGCGTCAGCGGCCAGCTGCTGGAGACGCACGACCATGTCGGCCCGGTCGCCGAAACCCGCGGCGTGCTGTATGCGCTGCACACCGGCCGCTTCGGCGACATGCCCACGCGCTGGCTGTATTTCATCGTCAGCCTGGCCGGCACCGCGATGGTCGGCACCGGGCTGGTGATGTGGACGGTGAAGCGGCGGCAGAAGCTGCGCGATCCGGAGCGGCCGTATTTCGGCTTCTGGCTGGTCGAGCGGCTGAACATCGCGGCCATCGCGGGTCTGTCGATCGCCATGGCCGGCTTCCTGTGGGGCAACCGGCTGCTGCCTTCGGGCCTGGCGGGGCGCGCCGACCGCGAGATCGACCTGTTCTTCGCCCTCTGGGGCGCGACCCTGCTGCACGCGATGCTGCGCCCGGCAGGCAAGGCCTGGCGGGAGCAGCTGTGGGCCGCCGCTGCGGTGCTGGCGCTGCTGCCGGTGGTCAGCGCGTTCACCACCCGGCGGCCGCTGTGGCAGAGCATCGCCGGCGGCGACGGCGTGTTCGCCGGTGTCGAGCTGATGCTGTGGGCCTTCGCCGCACTGCATGTGCTGCTGGCGCTGCGCAGCGCCCGGCACCGCGGCCGCACTGCGGCGGGCGAGCGCGCACCACCGCGCCTGCCGTCCGCGGCGAACGGAGAGCCGGCATGAACCACCTCCCGGTGTGCCTGCTCTGCATCGGCGCCTTCGCGCTGCTGGCGTGCGCGGTGGAGCGCCCGCAGGAGAACCTGTTCGGCCGCACCCTCGCCTCGGCGCCATCGCGTGCGCTGTGGTGGGCGGGCTGGGCGGTGCTGGCGGCCGCCCTCGCGGTGGTGGTGCGCAGCCAGGGCTGGGCGCTGGGCCTGGTGGCCTACAGCGGCTACACCAGCCTGGCCGCGGGCCTGGTGTTCTGCGCGTTGGTGGTGCTGGAGCGGCGCCGCAGTGCCCGCCGGCCGGGCCGATCCCGCGAATAGCAGCCGGAACGACCGGCTATTTACACGGTACGCAATTCGCTCGAACGCAATATTGCGTTCCAGTCATGCGATGCTCGGCGACAAGGCGGTGCCCGCAAGGCCGCAGATTCCAACTGTCCCAGGGAGCATGAATGCGTCGCAGCGTCGCGGGTGAGCCTCGAAACCACCCGCCCTCCGGCCTCGCGCCCTCTTCCTTCGGCCCCGACGCGGACTCGTCGACCCTGTCGGCCGCACGCGCCGAGCGCTATGCACCCGGCAGCTGGTACCACCGCTGCATCCCGCTCACCCGCTGGCTCGGCCGGCACCCCCGCCTGGCCGGCCAGGCCGGCGGCTGGCTGCTGGCGGCCTTCGTCGCGGCGCTGTTCTGCATCACCGCGGTGCGGCTGCGGGTGCAGCAGATCGAGGAAGGCCATCAGCTGGTGATGGAGCGCATGCAGGCGGTGCAGCAGGACGTCGGCCGGCTGCTCGGCGAGCTCAACGCCGCGGATCGCGCGGTGTGCAGCGAACAAGACCTCAAGCGCCTGCGCGGCGTGATGTTCGGTCACCGTTACGCCCGCAACATCGGCCTGCTCGACGACGCCGGCAACCTGTACTGCACCACCGGCCTGGGTCTGCTCGACGCAGCGGCGGCGCGCATGCCCGGCGGCTTCGACGGCGCCATCGGCCGCTACTACCTGCGCACGCCGGTGAGCCGCTTCGTAGGCAGCATCGCCGGCGCCCAGACCGGCACCGTGCTGGAACGCGGGCGCTACCAGGTGCTGATCGACAGCGGCCCCACCGTCGACGCCTACAGCGAACACACCGATGCGGTATGGGCCGGCGGCGGCGCGCAGCGCACCCGGGTGTTCAAGGGCCTGCGCGGCGATCTCACCGACAGCCCCGTGGCCGCCGACACCCCGCGGGTGCGCATCGACTGGAAACGGGCCCGGCTGGTGGTCACCACCACCGCGCCCGGCATCAGCCCGGTGTCGCTGCAGTCGGTGCTCTCGGCCAGTTCGATCGACCCCGACCGGATGACGCTGCTGGCGGTGGCGCTGGCGCTGTGCGCGCTCTGCGGCTTCCTGACGGCCAGCGCGGTGCGCAGGCGCTGCCGCTATTTCCAGTCGATGGACTACCGCATCCGCCATCTCTGCGCGCCGTCCAACGTGGTCTGCCATTTCCAGCCGATCCTGGAACTGGCCACCGGGCGGGTGGTCGGCTGCGAGGTGCTGGCCCGGCTGCGCGACGGCGACCGGCTGGTATTCCCGGACCAGTTCATCCCGGCGCTCAACCGCCGCGGCCTCGGCTGGACCTTCGATGCGGAAGTCAGCCGCGCCGCCCTGCGCGAGCTGGGCGCGGCCCTGCCGCCGCAGGACGATTTCTCGATCGCGCTCAACTTCTTCCCGCACAACCTCAAGCGCGACGTGATCCACCGGCACCTGCAGGCGGTGCTCGACGAGATCGGCCGCACCGATCTGCATGTCGAGCTGGAAGTGACCGAATACGACTTCTCGCCCGATCTGGCGCCGGAGCTGCGCCGGCTGAAGGCCGACGGCTACGGCATTTCCATCGACGATTTCGGCACCGGCTATTCCAACCTGGGCATCGTCAAGCGGGTGGCGCCCGACCATCTCAAGATCGACAAGTCCTTCGTCTTCGAGATGGAAGACGAAACCATCCGCTCGAACCTGATCCCCGAGATCATCGCCATCGCCAAGGCGGTCGGCAGCGATGTGGTGGCCGAGGGCATCGAAACCGCTGCGCAGCATGCGCAGCTGCTGGCGCTGGGGGTACGGTTCGGCCAGGGCTACCACTTCGCCAAGCCGATGGC
>JAKONS010000473.1 GCA_022701845.1 Burkholderiaceae bacterium | reverse complement strand
AGCCTTCGACTATAGCACAGTTTTAAACAGAAAGCTCCTGCTCCAACGCGTCGACGAACATGGCAGCGACATCGAAGCCTTTCTGGTCGTGGATTTCTTGAAAGCAGGTCGGACTGGTGACGTTGATCTCCGTGACGCTCTCGCCAATGACGTCCAACCCCACGAGCAACAAACCCCGGCGATGCAGAACGGGCGCGACAGCCTCTGCGATCTCCCGGTCACGTGCCGTCAATTCCTGGGCGACCCCCTTGCCGCCTGCAGCCAGGTTGCCGCGCACTTCCCCGCCTTGGGGTATGCGTGCCAGGCAATAGGGCGCTGGTTTGCCGCCGATCAGCAGAATTCTTTTGTCACCCGCGGCGATTGCCGGAAGAAATTTTTGCACCATGACGGTGTTGGCACCGCCCTGGTTGAGGGTCTCGATGATGGAGCCGAGATTCATGCCGTCGTCACGCACGCGAAAGATTCCGGTACCACCCATTCCGTCGAGCGGCTTCAGGATGATGTCCCGATGCTCGGCATGGAACGCACGGATCGCTGCATCGCTTCGCGTCACGATGGTGGGACCGATGAGCTCCGGAAATTCGAGGATCGCCAGCTTTTCAGGATGGTCGCGCAGTGCGCGGGGCTTGTTGAAGACGCGCGCCCCTTCCCGCTCGGCTTGCTCCAGCAGATGGGTGGCGTAGAAGAACTCCGAGTCGAAAGGTGGATCCTTGCGCATCAACACCGCATCGAAATTCTTCAGCGGCTGCAGCCCTTCCGCGGTGGATCCTTCGAACCAACGCTCGGCGTCGCCGGTGAGCCTCACATCGCGCGCGACGGTGCTGACGAAACCTCCTCGCTGCCACACCAGATCCTGGGGTTCGCACGCCGCCAGCGTATGCCCGCGCCGTTGCAGCTCCCGCATCATGGCGAAGGTGGTGTCCTTGTAGATCTTGAAGGATTCGAGAGGATCGGCGACAAAAAGGATGTGCATCGGAGAGGAGCGTTGGGTACGGATGAACGTCGGCGCGTGTCAGGCCGGCGAACGAAGACGGTATTTTTGTACGAATAGCGCAATCGTGCCGGCGACGACACCCCAGAAGGCGGAGCCGACGCCGGCGACGACGACGCCGCTCATGGTGACCAGAAAGGCGATGACCGCTGCCTCGCGATGTGCGGAGTCCTCGATGAGCGTCGTCAGGCCCGCGCCGATGGTGCCCAACAGGGCGAGTCCGGCGATGCATGCGACCAATGCGGGCGGGAAGGCAGTCAGCAATGCCACCACGGTGGCGCCCATCAACCCCAGCACGCAATACAAGGCACCGCTGGTCACCGCCGCGGTATAGCGCCGCGCGGGATCGGGATGCGCCTCGGCGCCCATGCAGATGGCGGCGGTGATGGCGCTGAGATTCAATGCGTATGCGCCGAATGGCGCCAGCAGCAGCGTGGCGACGCCGGTGAGGCTCACCAGACGCGAGACCGGCATCTCGTATCCGGCCGCCCGCATGGCAGCGACGCCCGGAAGGTTCTGCGATGCCATGGTGACGATGAAGAGCGGCAACGCCAGGCCGATGGTGGCCGACCAGGTGAATTCGGGCGCCACGAACACCGGGCGGGTGAGCATCAACGGCACCGATGCCGATGCCAGACCGCCCTGTGCAGCCGCACAGAGAACACCCGCCGACAGGCTCGCCAGAACGGCATACCGCGGCACGAAGCGTCGGGCCAGCAGATAGCTGCCCACCATGCAGCAGACCAGGAGCGGCGCTGCTTCGGCTGCGGAAAAGGCCTGCATGCCGAATCGGGCGAGAACGCCCGCGAGCAACGCCGCGGCGATGCCGCGCGGAATCCGGTCCATCAGTTTTTCGAACCAGCCCGTCACCCCGACCAGCAGGATGAGAGCCGCGCAGACCAGAAAGGCGCCGACGCCCTGCGCCATCGAATGACCTGCCGCACCGGTGGCGATGACCGCCGCGCCCGGCGTGCTCCAGGCCACCATGACCGGTTTGCGCAACCAGAGCGAAGGAACGAGCGAGCACAAGCCGACACCGATGCCGATGGCGCCTATCCAGGAGGACACGGCCGCATCGTCGCCACCGAGCGCGCGCGCAGCCTGGAACACGATGGCAGCCGAGCTGGTGAAGCCGACCAGCACCGCGACCACCCCGGCGGTCGCGGCGGAAACGCTCAGGTCACGAAGGAAACGCATCGCTGTCGACCGGGCGAAACGCCAGCGGAGGCCTCATATCTCGATCTTCGAGCCCATCTCGACGACGGCGTTGCTCGGCAGGTTCAGGAAGTCCGCGGCCGCGCTTGCGTTGCGATGCATCTGCGCGAACAGCTTCTCCCGCCAGTCGGCCATGCCGCTGCCGATGGTGGGGATGACGGTGTCGCGCGAGAGGAAATAGCTGGTCGTCATCGGATCGAGCCCGCAACCGTTGCCGCGCAGATCGGCCAGGGCCTTCGGAATGTCGGGATCGTCCTTGAAGCCGTAATGGATCACTACCTGCCAGCAATTGCGGCCCAGCACCGCGACCTCCAGCCGGCCTTCCTTGCTCCACCAGGGCACTTCGTGCGAACGGACGGTGACGAACAGGTTCTGCTCGTGCAGCACCTTGTTGTGCTTGAGGTTGTGCAGCAACGCGTTCGGCACCGTGCCCGACTCCGCCGTCAGAAAGACGGCGGTGCCCTCCACCCGGGTCGGCGGGCTGGTGAAGACCGACTCGAGAAAACTGGGCAGGTCGATCGCGTCGCTACGAAGCTTCTCGTTGAGCAGGTTGCGGCCGTCCTTCCAGGTCATCATGAGGGTGAAGACGCAGCCGCCGATGAGCAGGGGAAACCAGCCGCCGTCGACCAGCTTGAGCAGGTTGGACGCGAAAAAGGCGAGGTCGAAGACGAAGAACGCACCGGTGGCGGCGATGCACAGCGCCAGCGGATAGTTCCACCGGTAGCGGATGACGAAAAAGGTCAGCACGGTGGTGATGAGCATGTCGAGTGTGACGGCGATGCCGTAGGCGCCCGCCAGGTTGCTGGACGAGCGGAACATCACCACCGCCAGCACGATCGCCACGAACAGCCCCCAGTTGACGAACGGGATGTAGATCTGCCCGGCTTCCCGCACGCTGGTGTGCTGCACGTTCAGGCGCGGCAGGTAGCCCAGCTGCACTACCTGCTTGGTGATGCTGAAGGCGCCGGAGATCAGGGCCTGCGACGCGATCACCGTCGCCATGGTGGCCAGCAGCACCAGCGGCACCAGGGCCCAGGGCGGCGCCATCATGAAGAACGGGTTCTGCACGGCGCCCGGTTCGGCCAGCAGCAGGGCGCCCTGGCCGAAATAGTTCAGCGTCAGCGCCGGCATCACGACCAGGAACCACGCCAGCCGGATCGGCTTCTTGCCGAAATGGCCGAGGTCGGCATACAAGGCCTCGGCACCGGTCACGCACAGCACCATCGCTCCCAGGATGATGAAGGTGACCAGCGGGTGCAGGTAGACGAAGCGCGCGGCGTAGTACGGGTTCAGCGCCTTGAGGATTTCCGGGTGCCCGCTGATGTGCATCACGCCCAATGCCGCGATGCAGACGAACCACACCAGGGTGATCGGGCCGAAGAATTTTCCGATGCCGCCGGTGCCGCGCTTCTGCACCACGAACAGGAAGAACAGCACCACCAGCGTCAGCGGAATCACGTAGGTGCGAAAGCCCGGCGACACCACCTCCAGCCCCTCCACCGCCGACAGCACCGAAATCGCCGGCGTGATGACACCGTCGCCGTAGAACAGCGAGGTGCCGAAGATGCCCACCACCAGCAGCACCTTGCGCAGACGGGGCTTGTCCTTGACCGCCTGCGACGCCAGCGCCAGCATCGCCACAAGTCCGCCCTCGCCGTTGTTGTCGGCGCGCAGCACCAGCACCACGTATTTCAGTGCGACCACGATCACCAATGTCCAGAAGAACATCGACAGGACGCCGTACACGTTCTCCGGCATGAACGGAACCCGCCCGGTGTGGAAGACCTCCTTGACGGCGTACAGCACACTGGTGCCGATATCGCCGTAGACGACACCGATGGCGCCGAGGGTCAGGGCGGGGAGCGAGGATTTGTTGCTGGCGGACACTGGGTACGCATCGGCGCTGCGGCGTCGGCTGCGGGGCTCATGCTGAACCCCGTCGTTGCAAGCAACCGCCGGCCCGCCGGCGCACGGCCGTTGTCATGGGGCCGCTATTGTGCGCCGCGCCGCCGGCCCGGCAAGCCTCTCGCACCACTGGCGGAACAACACGGCGCGCCTGTTGCGACGCCGCCACCGGTCATACCTCAGTCGTAGACCTCGGCCTCTGGATTGGTGGCCTCGAGTTCGTAGCTGGCCGCCAGCATGGCCAGCCGGCCGATCACGCCGTACATATAGAACCGGTTCGGCGCTTCGGCAGCGCCTTTGCCGACCGGTTGCGTGAGGCGGGCGCTGTCGTCGAAGTCGAGCGGGACCACGCCGCCGCCCGGGCTGTTGAGGTTCTCGTCGGTGCCCCGCTCGCCGTGCACCCGGTAGAAGCCGCCGACCACGTAGCGATCCATCATGTAGACCACCGGCTCCGCCGTGGCATTGCCGACGCGCTCATAGGTCGGCACGCCTTCCTGCACGATGACGTCGTGCAACGCGCGTCCGTCCATCGCCGCGTTCATCTTTTCGCGCGCACGGGTGCTGAGGGATTCGAGTTCACGCGGATCGTGAATCGTCAGGACACCCATGCCGCCGGTGCCGTTGTCGGTCTTCACGACGGCGAAGGCCTTCTCGTTGATGCCGTATTCCTTGTACTTGCGGCGCACACGCGTCAGCAGCGCATCGACGTTGTGCTTGAGCGCTTCCATGCCACCGCCGTCGGCGAAATCGACTTCGCCGCTGTGCGCGAACAGGGGATGCACCAGCCAGGGATCGATGCCGAGCATCTTTCCGAATCGCTTGGAGACTTCTTCGTAGCTCTGGAAATGCCTGCTCTTGCGTCGAACCGACCAGCCGGCGTGCAGCGGTGGCAGCAGGTACTGCTCGTGCAATTCCTCGAGGATGCCGGGCGCTCCCTGGGACAGATCGTTGTTCAGCAGGATGGTGCAAGGGTCGAAATGGCGCGTGGCCAGCCGCCCGCCGTTGCGCACCACCGGCTCCAGCCGCAACTGGTCGCCGTTGGCGAGGGTCAGCGTGGTGACGTCCTTGATCTCCGGATCGACCGAGCCCACCCGTACGTTCAGACCGGCGGTGTGGAAGATGCGCGCCAGCTGCGCGATGTTTTCCAGATAACCGGGCTCGCCGTGGTTCTGCGGGATCAACAGCAGGTTGCGCGCTTCCGGGCAGATCTTTTCGATGGCGGCCATCGCCGCCTGCACCGCCAGCGGCAGCATCTGCCGGGTCAGGTGGTTCCAGCCGCCCGGGAACAGGTTGGTATCGACCGGTGCCAGCTTGAATCCCGCGTTGCGCAGGTCGACCGAGCTGTAGAAAGGCGGCGTGTGCTCCATCCATTCGAGCCGAAACCAGCGTTCGATCGCCGGCGTGGAGTCGAGGATGCGCTGCTCGAGTTCGTTAATCGGGCCGGTCAGGGCCGTGATGAGATGCGGAACCATGCGGTCCTCTGTGGCGAGCTAGCGGAAACAAAAGGCCCCGACCGCGAAGGTCGAAGCACCGTGAAGGGATATGGGGCGCATGTGGCGGGGTGCAAGTGCAGCGCCCGGCTTCAACCGCGAATCTCGCCCTGCCCCAGCACCACCCATTTGAGCGAGGTGAGTCCCTCCAGGCCCACCGGACCGCGCGCGTGAAACTTGTCAGTGCTGATGCCGATTTCAGCGCCGAGGCCGTATTCGAAACCGTCGGCGAAGCGGGTGCTGGTGTTGACCATCACACTCGCCGAATCCACCTCGCGCAGGAAACGCTGCGCGTTCATGTGGTCGCGGGTCAGGATGGCGTCGGTGTGGTGCGACGAATACCGGTTGATGTGGGCGATGGCTTCGTCGACGCCC
This sequence comes from Burkholderiaceae bacterium, assembly GCA_022701845.1. The sequence continues at coordinate 1,643 of JAKONS010000473.1, read as the reverse complement.
GCCACCACCTTCACGCTGATCACCGGCGCCAGGTATTCCTCCGACCAGTCCTGCTCCGTGGCCGGCCGCACCAGCGCACCCGCTACGGTCGACAGCAGGGCCGCGGCCTCCGCATCGCAGCGCATCTCGACGCCTTTGTCGGCATAGATCCGGCCGATGCGCGGCAGGAAGTCGGCAGCCACGCCGCGCGCCACCACCAGTCCCTCGGTCGCGTTGCAGGGGCTGTACTTGCTGGTCTTGGCGTTGTCGGCCACCTTCACCGCCATGGCGATGTCGCAGGGATCGTCAACATAGGTGTGGCAATTGCCGTCGAGATGCTTGATGACCGGCACCTTGGCCTCGCGGCTGATGCGCTCGATCAGGCTGCGGCCGCCGCGCGGAATGATCACGTCCACATAGTCGGGCATGGCGATCAGCCGGCCGACGGCCTCGCGGTCGGTGGTGCCGACCAGTTGCACCGCCTCGGGCGGCAGACCGGCCTCGGCCAGCGCCTGGCCGACCAGCGCGGCCAGCGCCTTGTTCGACTCGATCGCCTCCGAACCGCCGCGCAGGATGCAGGCGTTACCGCTCTTGATCGACAGGCTGGCCGCCTCGATGGTGACGTTCGGCCGACTCTCGAAAATCATGCCGAAGACGCCGAGCGGCACCCGCATGCGCCCGACCCGGATGCCGCTGGGTTGCTGCTGCAGCCCGACGATGTCGCCGATCAGCTCCGGCATGGCGGCCAGCTGTTCGCAGCCCAGCGCCACGGTGTCGATCACCTTGGGCGTCAGGCGCAGCCGGTCGAGCATCGGCGCCGACAACCCGGCGGCTTCGGCCCGTGCCAGGTCGCGTGCATTGGCCTCGGCCAGGATGTCGGGGCTGCGGCGCAACAGGCGCGCAAGCGCCCGCAGCGCGGTGTTCTTGGTGGCGGCATCGGCGCTGGCCATGCGCGCGGATGCCGCCCGCGCCTGCACCCCGAGGGAGTGCACGTATTCGGTGACGTTCAGGGCATTCATGGCGGCCATTTTCCCACGCGGTGCAGGCCGGTGGCGCGCGGGCAGGATCAGGTGGGCCGGCCCGCGCGTACCGGCGGCGTGGCGGTGCAGGCGCGGCACAGGCGTAGCGCGAGCCGCATCAGCGCCTGCCAGCCCTCGCGCGGCCAGCCTTCCTGCGGCAGGCCCTTGACGATGCCGTCGACCTTGTGCGCGTCCTGCAGCAGCGAGGCGAGCACGGCGCCGTCGAGCCGCGGCAGCGCGCGCTCGAACAGCTTTTCGCGCGCGCCCCATACCCGGTGCTCGCGCAACGCCATCGGCAGCGGGCGGCCGTTGTGCATCGCATCCTTGACCCGCTTCAGGGCGCGGATGTCCTCCGACAGGGTGTAGTGCACCAGCACCTCGGCCTCGCCCTCGGCGCGCAGCCCGTCGAGCATGCGCTGCACACGCACGGTCTGCCCGCCCAGCACCGCCTCCGACAGCTTGAAGACGTCGTAGCGGGCCACGTTCAGCACCGCAGTCTCGACCTGCTCCCAGGAAAGCGGGCCGGCCGGATGGAGCAAGGCCAGCTTCTGGATTTCCTGGTGCGCGGCAAGCAGATTGCCCTCCACCCGGTCGGCGAAGAACTGCAGCGTGCGCTGGCCCTCCTCGCCGGCCTTCACGCGCTGG
>JAKONS010000469.1 GCA_022701845.1 Burkholderiaceae bacterium | reverse complement strand
TGCGGCAGGAACATCTTGCCGGCGCCGAACAGGTCGCCGACCACGTTCATGCCGTCCATCAGCGGGCCTTCGATCACATGCAGCGGCCGGCCGCCCTTGGCCAGGATGGCGCGGTAGGCGACCTCGGTGTCCTCGACGATGAAGTCGGTGATGCCGTGCACCAGCGCATGCGTCAGGCGCTGCTCGACGGTGGCGGGGTGGTCGGCGGTGCCGCGCCATTCGAGCTTCTTGCTTTCGTCCTTGGCGCCGCTCTTGGCGGTTTCGGCGACTTCCACCAGGCGCTCGCCGGCGTCGGGCCGGCGGTTCAGCACCACGTCCTCGACCCGCTCGCGCAGGATGGGTTCCAGGTCGTCGTACACGCCCACCATGCCGGCGTTGACGATGCCCATGTCCATGCCCGCCTGGATCGCGTGGTACAGGAACACGGTGTGGATGGCTTCGCGCACCGGGTCGTTGCCGCGGAACGAAAAGCTGACGTTGCTGACGCCGCCCGACACCTTGGCGCCCGGCAGGTTGGCCTTGATCCAGCGCACCGCCTCGATGAAGTCGACCGCGTAGTTGTCGTGCTCCTCGATGCCGGTGGCCACCGCGAAGATGTTGGGGTCGAAGATGATGTCCTCGGGCGGGAAACCGACCTCGTCGACCAGCACCCGGTAGGCGCGCTCGCAGATCTCGATCTTGCGCTGGTAGGTGTCGGCCTGGCCTTTTTCGTCGAAGGCCATCACCACCGCGGCGGCGCCATAGCGGCGCACCAGCTTGGCCTCGTGCTTGAACTTCTCCTCGCCCTCCTTCATGGAGATCGAGTTGACGATGCCCTTGCCCTGCACGCAGCGCAGGCCGGCCTCGATGACGTCCCACTTGGAGCTGTCGACCATGACAGGCACCCGGGCGATGTCGGGCTCGGACGCCATCAGGTTGAGGAAGCGCACCATCGCCGCCTTGCTGTCGAGCATGGCCTCGTCCATGTTGACGTCGATCACCTGCGCGCCGTTCTCCACCTGCTGCCGCGCCACCGCCAGCGCCTGCTCGAACTCGCCGTTGAGGATCATCCGGGCGAAGGCCTTGGAGCCGGTGACGTTGGTGCGCTCGCCGACGTTGACGAAGAGCGAACCGGTGCCGATGGCGACCGGCTCCAGGCCGGACAGCTTCATCGGGGGAACGGGCAGGACGGAGGAGGACGACGACGACGACATGTGGCTCACCTGTGGAACGCGGGTCAGGTGAGCGTCGTTGTCGAAAACCGAGAACGGTCGTCCGAGCCTGGCGGGGGCCGGGGCCACCGCTGCAACGCTCCTCGGAAACAGCCGTCGATTTTAAGGGCGCTGCCCTGCAGGCGTGGCCGATTGCGGTTGAAATAAGGGTTAACGCGCCACAAGTGTGGCCTTACCGAAAAGGCAAGTCCCATGTCCGTCACCGACCCCGCCGTTCCCGTCTCGTCGTCGCCCTCCGCCGTGCTGGCGGTGCGTCCGCTGGGCGCGCCGCCCTGGGAGACCGCCGACCCGTTTTTGTTCTGCGTGCACCACGACGACGCCTTTCCGCGCGGCAACGGCAGGCTCGGCCCCGACGCCTCGCTGGCCGGTCGCGCGCTCGGCCAGGATTTCAGCCGCAAGGACGGCTGGAGCATGTACCACGGCGAGCAGATTCCCGGCTTTCCCGGCCATCCGCACCGCGGTTTCGAGACAGTGACCATCGTGCGCCGCGGGCTGGTCGACCATGCCGACTCGCTGGGCGCGGCGGCGCGCTTCGGCCGCGGCGACGTGCAGTGGCTCACCGCCGGCGACGGCGTCGTGCATTCGGAGATGTTCCCGCTGCTCGACGACGCCCAGCCGAACCCGCTGGAGCTGTTCCAGATCTGGCTGAACCTGCCGGGGGCCAGCAAGCGCTCGCCGGCGCATTTCACGATGTTCTGGGGGCCGGACATTCCGGCGCTGGTGGCGACCGACGCGGCGGGCCGCACGACCGAGGTGTCGGTCATCGCCGGCCGGCTCGACGGCGCCGATGCGCCGCTGCCGCCGCCGCCCGATTCCTGGGCCGCGCAGGCGCGGGCCGACGTGGCGATCTGGACGCTGCGGATGGAGCCGGGCGCGCGCTGGACCTTGCCGGCGGGGCAGGCGGGCAGCCACCGGCGGCTGTACTTCTTCGCCGGGCGCGGGCTGCAGGTGGACGGGCGGCTGCTGGACGGGCCGGTGGTGGTCGAGCTGCGGGCCGATGCGGCGGCGGGGCTGGTCAACACCGGGGCGGAGGTGGTGGAGTGCCTGATGCTGCAGGGGCGGCCGATCGGGGAGCCGGTGGTGCAGTACGGGCCGTTCGTGATGAATACGCAGGCGGAGATTCAGGAGACGCTGGCGGAGTACCGGCGGACCGGGTTCGGGGGGTGGCCGTGGGGGGATGCTTCGCCTACGCATGGGCGGGAGGTGGGGCGGTTTGCGCGGCATGTGGATGGGCGGGAGGAGCGGCCCGAGTAGGGTTGCCTGGCCTGGCCTGGCTTGGCTTGGCCTGATTAGGAGGCGGTTGTGAGGCGGCGCCTGGTGGGTTGCGCAGTGCGTTTGCGGAGGCTGCCTTCTTGCTGTTGCTGCTGCTCCTGCGGAGGGCTGTGTCTACTGCGTAGAGCTGAGGCCGGGAGTCGCCCGGCGGCGAGTCACTTTCTTTTGCTTCGCCAAAAGAAACTAACGAAAGAAAAGGCGACCCGGGTGCCCGAGGCCCTTCGGGCACCGCTGCGGTAC
>JAKONS010000461.1 GCA_022701845.1 Burkholderiaceae bacterium | reverse complement strand
CGCCGAACACCACATGGATGTCGACCACGCCCGGCATCGCGATGCCCTTGCCCACCGTGGCCGCCACGCTCAGGTGGAAGACACCGATCGCGACCAGATTGAAGAACGCCGCGAACACCACCGCCTGACCCGGTTTGAGAACGCCGGTCGACACCACCGTGGCGATAGAGTTCGCCGCGTCGTGAAAACCGTTCATGAAGTCGAACACCAGCGCCAGCGCGACCAGCAGAACGACGGCCCACAGGGCTACCTGTACCGTTGCCATGCCCGATGACCCCGCGGTTTCAGGAGTTCTCGAGGACGATGCCCTCGATCAGGTTGGCGACGTCTTCGCACTTGTCGGTGATGGTTTCCAGCAACTCGTAGATGGCCTTGAGCTTAATCACCTCGCGCACGTCGGGCTCTTCGCGGAACAGCTTGCTCATGGCGCTGCGCATGACGCGGTCGGCATCGGATTCGAGCCGGTCGATCTCCTCGCAGGTCTTCAGCGCGGCCTCGGCGGTCTTGGGGTCGGCCAGCTTGTCGAGCAGGCGGACCGCGTCCTGCAGGCGTTCGCAGCACTTCACGCTGAGGTCGGTCAGGCGCACGATTTCTTCGGTCATCACCCGCACGTCGTAGAGCGCCATGGTCTCGGCCGAGTCCTGGATCAGGTCGGCCACGTCGTCCATGGTGTTGATCAGCGAGTGGATCTGCTCGCGGTCGATCGGCGTGATGAAGGTCTTGTGGATGGCACGGTTGACATCGTGCGTGACCCGGTCGGCGGCACGCTCGGCATCGTCGACCTCCTGGTTGTAACGCTGGCGCAGCTGCGGATCGGCATAGTGGGCGACCAGATGGGAGAAGGCATGCGCGGCTTCGACGATGCGTTGCGCATGCAGGTTGAACATCTCGAAAAAATTGCCCTCTCGGGGCAAAAGCTTGCCAAAGAACATTGGCGTCTCCCTGCGGAAAATAGGTCCGGCCGATGGTCCGGGCGAAAGGCGCGAGTGTATCCGTGGCCTACCAACGGTCACAAAACTGTCATCAAAGCAAAGTGCGCATGCTCCTACAAAGGCATGCGGAATGTCTGACAGGGCAAGCGTCCGGTCGCAGGAAAACATACGTATGCGCAAACTACTGCGCCTACAAAAGTCTTTCCCGCATCCACCTTGAGGAACTCTTCCATGACCCGCTCCGTCCGTTCCGGATCCGCATTCGCCAAGTCCACCGTTTTCGTCGCCCTGCTGGCTGCCGCCTGCGGAAGCGCCATGGCCCAGAGCGCCGCGTACAACACCGCCTCCGCCAACCGTGTGTCCTACCTGCCTTACACCTCCGCCGGCTATGTCGGCGTGGCAGTGGGCCAGTCGAAGTACAAGGTCGGCAACGGCACCGGCCTTTACAGCTCCGACGACAAGGACACCGCGTTCAAGCTGTACGGCGGCGGCATGTTCAACCAGAACTTCGGCCTGGAACTGGGTTATGTGAACTTCGGCGAAATCGATCGTGCCGGCGGCAACACCAAGGCGCACGGCCTGAACCTGAGCTTGGTCGGCAAGGCGCCGGTCGGTGACCGTTTCGACGTCTTCGGCAAGCTGGGCACCACCTACGGCTGGACGCGCACCTCGTCGGCCGCCGGCAGCGGTGTGCGCGGCGGCAAGGAAGACGGCTTCGGCGTGTCCTACGGTGTCGGCGCCAGCTACTACTTCACGCCCCAGGTCGCCGCCACCCTGGAATGGGAACGCCACGACATGAAGTTCGCCGGCACCGGCCGGGACGGCATCCAGGCAGTGACGGTCGGCCTCAAGTACCAGTACTGATCCGACGAACCGGGCCCTCCGGCCCATTGCACGAAAGCGCGGCCAGGCCGCGCTTTTTTCATGTCACTCGCCCAGATAGGCAGCGCGCACCTTGGGGTCGGACAGCATCTCGCGCGCCGCACCCTGCATCGTGACCAGCCCCGACTCCATCACATAGGCCCGATCGGCGATCTGCAGCGCCCGGCTGGCGTTCTGCTCGACCAGCAGGATCGTGGTGCCCTGCTCGGCCACCTGCCGTATCACCTCGAAGATGCGGTCGACCATGATCGGCGACAGGCCCATCGACGGCTCGTCGAGCAGCAGCAGCTTCGGCCGGCTCATCAGCGCGCGGCCCATCGCCAGCATCTGCTGCTCGCCACCGCTCATGGTGCCGGCCAGCTGTGTCCGGCGCTCCTGCAGGCGCGGGAAGGTGGCGAACACCCGGTCGATGTCGGCGGCGATGTCCGCCGCATCGGTGCGGATATAGGCGCCCATCTGCAGGTTCTCGAGGATGGTCATGCGGGCGAACACGCCGCGGCCCTCCGGCACCATCGCCAGGCCATCGCGCACCAGATCCCAGGCACCCATGCCGGCGATGCTGCGCCCCCGGTAGAGCACTTCGCCACCCGCATGCGGCAGCATGCCGGTGATGGCTTTCATGGTGGTCGTCTTGCCGGCACCGTTGGAGCCGATCAGCGACACCAGCTCGCCCTCGCCCACCACGAAATCGACGCCCTTGACCGCCAGGATGCCGCCATAGGAGACCTGCAGGCCGCGCACGTCGAGCAGGGGCGCGAGGTTCGGATCGGTGCGCATCTCAGTGGGCTCCCGCGCCGAG
>JAKONS010000457.1 GCA_022701845.1 Burkholderiaceae bacterium | reverse complement strand
AAACGCGATTACTACGAGGTCCTGGGACTGGCGAAAAACGCCAGCGACGAGGACATCAAGAAGGCCTATCGCAAGCTTGCGATGAAGCACCACCCCGACCGCAACCAGGGTGATGCTGCCAAGGCCGCGGAAGAGAAGTTCAAGGAAGGCAAGGAAGCCTACGAGATGCTCTCCGATGCGCAGAAACGCGCGGCCTACGACCAGTACGGCCATGCCGGCGTCGATCCCAACATGCGCGGGCCGGGAGGCGCGGGCGCCGAAGGATTCGGCGGCTTCGCGGAGGCCTTCGGCGACATCTTCGGCGACATGTTCGGCCAGGGCGGCGGCGCCGCCCGCGGCGGGCGGCCCGGTGCGGGCCGTCAGGTCTACCGCGGCGGCGACCTGAGCTATGCGATGGAGATCACGCTGGAAGAGGCGGCACGCGGCAAGGACGCGCAGATACGCATCCCCAGTTGGGAAGCCTGCGACCTCTGCCAGGGCTCGGGCGCCAAGCCGGGCACCACCGCCAAGACCTGCCACACCTGCAACGGCCAGGGCAGCGTGCAGATGCGCCAGGGCTTCTTCAGCGTGCAGCAGACCTGCCCCACCTGCCACGGCACCGGCCGCGTGATTCCCGAGCCCTGCACCCAGTGCCAGGGCAAGGGCCAGATCAAGAAGCAGAAAACGCTGGAAGTGAAGATTCCGGCGGGCATCGACGACGGCATGCGCATTCGCAGCGTGGGCAACGGCGAGCCGGGCACCAACGGCGGACCGGCGGGCGATCTGTACATCGAAATCCGGGTGCGCAAGCACGACATCTTCGAACGCGACGGGGACGATCTGCATTGCCAGGTGCCGGTGAGTTTCATCACCGCTGCGTTGGGTGGCGAGATCGAGGTGCCCACTCTGGCCGGCAAGGCCGCCATCGACATTCCGGAAGGCACGCAGGCGGGCAAACAATTCCGTCTTCGTGGCAAGGGTGTCAAGGGCGTGCGGGCCAGCTATCCGGGCGACCTGTACTGCCACATCGCAGTCGAGACGCCGGTCAAGCTCACCGAGCACCAGCGCAAGCTGTTGCGGGAACTGGAGGAGTCGCTGAAGAAAGGCGGCGCCAAGCACTCGCCTGCGGGTGAAAGCTGGACCGACAAACTGAAGAACCTGTTCAGCTGATATTTAGCTGGGTCACGATCCGGGGCATCGCGCATGGCGATGACAAAAGCCTCACTTCGGTGAGAAAATGCGGTCGCCATCGCAGATGGCGATGCCCCATGAAGAATTCCGAACGCAGTTTCGCCCGTCGAATCGATCTCACCTCGCTTCAGCTCTTCGTAGCCGTGTGCGAGTTGGGCAGCATCGGGCGCGCGGCCGAGCGTGAATTCATCGCCGCGTCGGCGGTGAGCAAAAGGCTCGCCGAACTGGAAGCCGCGGTAGACACCCCCCTGCTCTACCGCCACAGCCGCGGTGTCACCCTCACCCCCGCCGGCGAGAACCTGCTGCACCACGCCCGCACGGTGATGTTCGGCCTGGAAAAGATGCAGGGCGAACTCAGCGAATATGCCCAGGGCGTGCGCGGGCACGTGCGCATCCACGCGAACATTTCCGCCATCGTGCAGTTCCTGCCGGAAGATTTGGGCGCCTTCGTCGCGCGCCACGGCCAGGTCAAGATCGACTTGGAGGAGCACTTCAGCACCGACGTCATCCAGGCGGTGCGCGAGGGCGCCGCCGACGTGGGGGTATGCCACTACACCGCCGGCGACACCGGAGACGCCACCCTGCAGAGCCTGGCCTACCGGGAGGACCGCCTGGTGCTGGTGGTGCCGCAGGGCCACCGGCTGGCGGCGTCGACACAATGCGATTTTTCGGCCGCACTCGATCACGACATCGTCGGCCTGCATGCCAACAGCAGCATCGGCCTGGCGATGCAGCGTGCCGCGGCGCGTGCCGGACGCAGCCTGCGGCTGCGCATCCAGGTGACCGGGCTCGACGCCATGTGCCGCATGATCGACAACGGCCTGGGCATCGGCGTGCTGCCGGATCGCGCCTTCGCTCTGATGAGCGGCGTCGGCGCTCTGCGTGCGGTGGCGCTGCAGGACGACTGGGCGCGCCGCGAACTGCGACTGGTGGCGCGCGACTTCTCCGCCCTGCCGGTGACCGCCCGCATGCTGGTCGAACATCTCACCGCACCGGCGGCGCCTCTGCAGGCCGCCGCGTGAACTCCCCTTTTTTCCCCACGACAAGAAAGATCGCCATGGGCCGCACCCTGTACGACAAGCTTTGGGACGAACACGTCGTCCATACCGAAGAAGACGGCACCGCCGTGCTCTACATCGACCGCCACCTGGTGCACGAAGTGACCAGCCCGCAGGCGTTCGAAGGACTGCGCCAGACCGGCCGCAAGGTCTGGCGGGTGAGCTCGATCGTCGCTACCGCCGACCACAACACCCCTACCACCGGCTGGGAACTGGGCTACGACGGCATCACCGACCCGATCAGCAAGGAGCAGATCACCACGCTCGACGCCAACATGGTCAACCT
>JAKONS010000438.1 GCA_022701845.1 Burkholderiaceae bacterium | reverse complement strand
CCAGCGGCATAACCCCATGCATCTTTTGCATGAAACAGCACCGAAACCGCGTGCATGGTTTTCGGGGCGTTCATAGAATTGTCATTTCCTGCGGCCAGCGATGCCGCACGAGTCGTCTTTTCCAAGCCTGCACGCACCCTGCGCCGGGCTTCGGCAAGACGATTTTTTCAACTTGGAGACACCATGAACGCACCCACGATGCAGGGCTTGAACCTGAACGCCCCGGCCTATGTACGCAACGCGAAGCTGATCGCCTGGGTCGCCGACATGGTCGCCCTGTGCAAGCCGAAGGCGATCCACTGGTGCGACGGCAGCGCCGAGGAATTCGCCTCCCTCTGCCAGCAGCTGGTCGACGCCGGCACCCTGCAGAAACTCAACCCCGCCAAGCGCCCGAACAGCTTCCTGGCGCTGTCCGACCCGAGCGACGTGGCGCGTGTCGAAGACCGCACCTTCATCTGCACCAGCGACAAGGCAGAAGCCGGCGCCACCAACAACTGGATGGACCCGGCCGAGATGCGCGCCACCATGCAGCCGCTGTTCGATGGCTGCATGGCCGGCCGCACGATGTACGTGATTCCGTTCTCGATGGGCCCGCTGGGCTCGCCGATCGCGCATATCGGCGTGGAACTCTCCGACAGCCCGTACGTGGCCATCAGCATGCGCACCATGACCCGCATGGGCAAGGCGGTGTACGACGTGCTGGGTGTCGACGGCGACTACGTGCCCTGCATGCACACCGTGGGCGCGCCGCTGGCCGAAGGACAGGCCGACGTGAAGTGGCCCTGCAACAAGACCAAGTACATCGTGCACTACCCCGAGACCCGCGAGATCTGGTCGTACGGTTCGGGCTACGGCGGCAACGCGCTGCTGGGCAAGAAGTGCCTGGCGCTGCGCATCGCCTCGACCATGGGCCGCGACGAAGGCTGGCTGGCCGAGCACATGCTGATCCTGGGCGTGACCTCGCCCGCCGGCAAGAAGTACCACGTCGCCGCCGCGTTCCCGTCGGCCTGCGGCAAGACCAATTTCTCGATGCTGGTGCCGCCGGCAGGCTTCGAAGGCTGGAAGGTCACCACCGTCGGCGACGACATCGCCTGGATCAAGCCCGGCACCGACGGCAAGCTCTACGCCATCAACCCGGAAGCCGGCTATTTCGGCGTGGCGCCCGGCACCAACATGCTCACCAACCCCAACTGCATGCGCAGCCTGGAGCGTGACGTGGTGTTCACCAACGTGGCCCTCACCGACGACGGCGACGTGTGGTGGGAAGGCATGGAATACGACGCACCCGGCCGCCAGCTGCCGTCGCACCTGATCGACTGGCAGGGCAAGGACTGGACGCCCGAGATCGCCGCCACCACCGGCGCCAAGGCCGCCCACCCGAACTCGCGCTTCACCGTGCCGGCCACCAACAACCCGGTGCTCGACCCGGCCTGGGACGACCCGGCCGGCGTGCCGATCGACGCCTTCATCTTCGGCGGCCGCCGCTCCAACACGGTGCCCCTGGTGACCGAGGCGCGCAACTGGCTCGAAGGCGTGTACATGGCCGCCACCATGGGCTCGGAAACCACCGCCGCGGCCGTCGGCCAGCAGGGCGTGGTGCGCCGCGATCCCTTCGCCATGCTGCCCTTCATCGGCTACAACATGGGCGACTACTTCCAGCACTGGATCGCGCTCGGCAAGAAGCTCGAGGCCTCCGGCGCTAAGGTGCCGAAGATCTTCCAGACCAACTGGTTCCGCAAGGGCGCCGACGGCAAGTTCGTCTGGCCCGGCTACGGCGAGAACATGCGCGTGCTGGCCTGGATGATCGACCGCCTGGAAGGCACCGCCGGCGCCGGCGTCGACCACATCACCGGCACCAGCCCGGCCTACGAAGACCTGAACTGGAACGGCCTGGATTTCAGCGCCGACCACTTCGAGACCGCCAACCGTTGCGACGCCGCCACCTGGAAGGAAGAGCTGGCGCTGCACGAAGCGCTGTTCGAGCAGATCGGCGAGCGCCTGCCGCAGGACCTGCGCGACACCAAGGTCGCCCTGGAAAAACGCCTCGCCACCGCCTGAGCGGTTTTCGCCCGGCCATGAAAAAACCGCCTCTCGAGGCGGTTTTTTTCTTGGGGGCCTGCGCGCCTGCCGGCGGCGCGGCAACCGGTCAGTAGAAGGCGACCTTGTTCGGTGCGCCGTCCTTCATCGCGCGGCTGATGTCGGCCATCACGCGGGCGTCGGCCATGGCCAGTTCCCACAGCTTGTGGTCGTCGGCGGCGGAACGGCTGTTGGCCAGGTAGGCGGCGACGCGGCCCGACAGGCGACGCAGCGGTGCGCCGATGATGGCCTGGAGGCCCTGGGCGGCGTTGGCGGCGCGAGCGGCGCCGATGTGCTGGAAGGAAAAGGTGGGGTGTACGAAGGTGGTCATAACGGGCTTTCGGTAGTTACCGGACAACTCCGTCCGGCGGGATAGGCGCAATACTAGGGTTTACCCACCTGCTACTCCACTTTATTTGGATGATTGCTACTATTCACAGCAGTGATGAATACGCTCAACTTCCGCACCATCGACCTCAACCTGCTGCGCGTCTTCGACGAGGTGATGGCCGAGCGCAGCCTCACCCGGGCCGCGCACAACCTCTCGCTCACCCAGCCGGCGGTGAGCAACGCCCTGCGGCGTCTGCGCGACACCCTAGGCGACGAACTGGTGCGGCGCCAGGGCCAGGGCATGCAGCCGACACCCCGGGCGCTGGAGATCTGGCCGGATGTGCGCGAGGCGCTGCGGCAGCTGCAGCGCTCGCTGACGCCGGAGAACTTCTCGCCCGCCACCGCCGAGCTCTCCTTCGTGCTGGCCATGGCCGACGCCACCGCCACCGTGCTGATGCCGGGGCTGGTGCACATCCTGGAAACCGAGGCGCCGGCGATCCAGCTGCGCGGCCTGCCGCTGGCCACCCGCGACCCGCGCAAGCTGCTCACCGACGAGGCCGCCGACCTGGCCATCGGCTACTTTCCGGCGGTGCTGGCCGACCTCACCGCCCGCAGCCAGGCCGGCGAGGACCAGACCTTCGAGCACCAGCGGCTCTACCACGGCGAATATGTCTGCGTGATGCGCCGCGGCCATCCGCTGGCCGCGCTGCCCGATGCCGAATTCACCACCGAGCGCTTCTGCGCCGCGCGCCACATGCTGGTGAGCTTTTCCGGCCGTCCCTACGGCTTCATCGACGAGGCGCTGGCGCTGCTGGGCCGCAAGCGCCGGGTGGCGGTGACGGTCAACCAGTTCTACACCGCCGGCCGGGTGGTGGCGCGATCGGATCTGCTGACCGTGCTGCCGCGCCATTTCGTCGGCGCCACCGGGCTGGCCGAGCACATCGTCTGGCGGCCGCTGCCCTTTGCGGTGCCGACGGTGCATGTCGACGCGTTGTGGCACAAACGCCGGCAGAACTCGGCCGCGCACGAGTGGCTGCGGCGGGCGGTGGTGCGCGCCACCGAGCGTGCCGGTCCGCTGTGACCGCCACGAAGACGAAGAAGACGACGACGACCATCAGGACACGATGAAACTCCAACTGCTCTCCGACCTGCACCTGGAAGTGCAACCCTCGCTGCAGTTCGCGCCGCTGCCCGAGGCCGACCTGCTGGTGCTGGCGGGCGACATCGGCGCCGACCGGCCCGACTCGCTGCTGCCGCCGGGCGATTTCGGCCTGCTGCGTTTCTCGCCGCTGCCGCAGTACGGCGGCTGGCCGACGCCGGTGGTCTTCGTGCCCGGCAACCACGAATACGACGCGCAGGATTTCGACGCCGCGCACAGCCGCCTGCGCCGCCTGTGCGACCGGCTGGGCATCGATTTTCTGGAGCGCGAGGCGCGGGTGATCGACGGCGTGCGTTTCCTGGGCACCACCCTGTGGACCGATTTCGACGCGGTGACGCCGCCGCGCGCCACCCCGGTGCAGGCCGAACAGGCGCGCGGCAAGGCGATGCGCGCGGCCGACTTCTACCTCAGCCGCACCGGTTCCTCGCGCCAGGGCCAGCCCTGGCTGGCGTCGAGCCTGCGCGCCCAGGGCCTGGTCTGCCAGCAGTGGCTGCGCAGCATGCTCGAGCGCCCGTTCGACGGCGCTACCGTGGTGGTCAGCCATTTCGCGCCCAGCCTGGCCAGTGCCGATCCGCGCTACGGCGTGGTGCCCGGCACCGCCGGTTTCTGCAATGCCTTCGACGCGCTGCTGCCCCGGGCGCAGCTGTGGCTGCACGGCCATCTGCACGCCCCGGTCGATTACCTGCGCGACGGCTGCCGGGTGGTCGCCAACCCGCTGGGCTATGCGCACAAGGACGAGCAGCGGGGCTTCCGGCCCGACCTGCTCGTCGAGGTGCCGCCCGGCGGGATAATCGCCTCCCGCTCCCTACCTGCCGCGTCGTCGCGGCACCTACCGTGACAGCATCCGCATCGCCGCCGGCCCACGAGGCCCGTGCGCCGTCGTTCTCGACCCCCGAATTCCGCAGCGCGCTCGGCATGTTCGCCACCGGCGTCACCGTGATCACCGCACGCGCGCCCGACGGCACGCTGGTCGGACTTACCGCCAATTCCTTCAACTCGGTGTCGCTGGCGCCGCCGCTGGTGCTGTGGAGCCTGTCGCACGCGTCGAGCTCGATGGCCGCCTTTTTGCAGGGCACGCACTACGCGATCAACATCCTGGCGGCCGACCAGCAGGCGCTGGCGATGCAGTTCGCCGCGCGCGGCACCGACCGCTGGGCGGGGGTGGATTTCGTCGTCGGCGGCAACGGCGCGCCGGTGATCGCCGGCGCCGCCGCTACCTTCGAATGCTTCAGCCGCAGCCGCTATGCCGAGGGCGACCACACCATCTTCGTCGGCGAGGTGGAGGCCTGCGCGCACCGGGCCGATGCCCGGCCGCTGCTCTACCACGGCGGGCGCTTCTATACCGAGCTGCCGCTGTGACCGCCACGCCGCCGGTCTGATTTACCACCCCCTCATCCCGTCCCCACGAGGCCCTTCCATGTCCAGCATCACCCTGCGCTTTCTCGCCGAACCCAACACCGTGAATTTCGGAGGCAAGGTGCATGGGGGCACCGTCATGAAATGGATCGACGAGGCGGGTTATGCCTGCGCCACCAGCTGGTCCAAGCGCTACTGCGTGACGGTGTTTTTGGGCAGCATCCGCTTCCACCGGCCGATCATGATCGGCGACCTGGTGGAGGTGGAAGCGCGCATGGCCTATACCGGCAACACCTCGATGAACATCTCGGTCGAAGTGCGCAGCGGGGACATGAAGAGCGGGACCATGGAGAAGACCACCGAGTGCCTGATCGTCTTCGTGTCGGTCGACTCGCACGGGCGGCCGATTCCGGTGGTGGCGTTTAATCCGGAGACGCCGGGGGATATTGCGCTGGGGCAGCGGGCCAGGGCGCATTTGGAGGCTGCGCGGAGTGCGGTTTGATTTTGGTTTGATTTTGGTTTGATTTTGGTTTGATTATTTCTCCCTGTTGGGAGAGGGGAGCTGGGGGCTTGCGCGCCCCCAGACCCTGCGGTAACTTTCTTTTTCGCAAAAAAAGAAACTCACGAAAGAAAATTGCTGGGGGACGAGCTGAACGCTCGGGTCGG